>QKCF01000452.1 GCA_003246935.1 Sunxiuqinia sp.
GTCGGAGGCGTTGTAATCAAGGGTACTCCGCCAAAGTATTGTACCAAATCGAAGTATGCAAACGCTCTTAAGAAGAGAGCCTGACCTTTGTAGTTATTTCTTGCATCATCCGAGATATCGGCATCGTCGATATACTTCAAAATCTGATTGGCACGTCCAATAATGATGAAATCATTTTGATACTTATTAGACACCGGTCCACCGTTTGAGTCATCAATAAATTGATCGACATACTCCCGGTCGGCATAGCCCCTGTTTGAGGTATTGTAAATAAAGCCTGTGTTGTCAGAGCGCATTTCGCCCATCGACCATGCACCGTAATCAGCAGCACCTACTCCGTATAAGTTGCGCAGTGGCACATAGTTTCCAACAATAGCCAATTGAAAATCGGCCTCGGTTGCATAGAAGTCGCCAGCGGAAATCACCGTTTCCGGGTAAAGTGTCAGGAAATCGTCCGAGCACGAAGTCAGGCCCAAACACACTACCATCACCAGGTATATTAGTTTTTTAGTATTCATTTCAAATCAGTTTTAATAAGTTTAGAAGTTTAGATTAACACCGAAAGTGAATGTTCTTGGAACAGGGTAGGTCGTTGCATCAGCACCTGAGTTGATGCCACCGGCAGCTGAAACTTCAGGGTTGTTACCCGGATATTTTGTAAATACGAAGGCCTGTTGAACTTGAACACTTCCGTAAAGACGCATGCTTTTCAGATAATTAATTCGCTTCATAGGCAGTGTATAGCCCAACGTGATGTTTTTGATGGTGAAATAGCTGGCGTCATACAACCATTGAGAACCCGCCCAGTCGCGTTCGTAACCTGTTGTTCCTGATTTTACCTTACCGTATTTACCATCTCCCGGATCGTCCGCAGATCTCCAACGACGATCTACTGCTTTATATACATTGAAGTTACCGTCGAGGTTTGCAGCAAAGCGATCCATCAGGTTGAAGATTTTGTGGCCGTAAGCTCCCTGGCATACAATGGCTAAGTCGAAGTTTTTGTAATAGAATGTGTTTGTCAAACCATAGATGGCTTTTGGCGCTGCACTACCAAGAACCGTTTTATCCCGGTCGTCATTATAAACCCAACCATCGTCGTCCTGATCCTTAAATTTAATGGTTCCGACTTCAGCACCTTGTCGTCCTACAGCATCAACTTCATCCTGCGTGTAGTACAGGCCATCCCATTCCAAACCATACAATTGTCCCAAAGGCTGGCCTACTTCTGTAATGGTATAGTCTCCGTAAATTGTGGCATTTGTCGTACCTAACTCCAACGCTTTGTTGCGGTTAAAAGCGATGTTGAAGTCAGTGTCCCATTTAAATTTGCCGGTTAAGTTTTTGGTGTTTACAGTAATCTCATGTCCCCATAGTTTGATTTTACCAACGTTCGTGATAAAATTATAGAATCCGGAAGAGATTGGAATGTCAACTGTATAAAGCAAGTCGTCGGTAATCCTGCGGAAATAGTCATAAGTAACTGAGATCCGGTTGTCGAATAAGCCTAAATCAACACCAAAATCAATTTCTGTTGTATTTTCCCAACCCAGGTTTTCGTTGTTCAAACCAGCCAAACTTTTACCGTTTGTAATCACATTGTTTACAGGATTATTGGTGTCGACGATATTGGAATATTGCGTGTAGTTACCAATATTGTTGTTCCCGGTTACCCCCCAGCTACTTCTTAGTTTGAGGAAAGAAATTTGTGGAATTGAAGACATAAATGCTTCTTCTGACGCTACCCATCCAAGTGAACCGGAAGGGAAATCACCCCAGCGGTTTTGAGCACCGAAACGGGAAGAACCATCGCGGCGATAAGCCAATGAAAGCAGGTAACGGCCTTTGTAGTTGTAGTTGATACGGCTGATCCACGAGGCCAACGACCAATCCTGAATATCCGTATTCCCGGTGATTGTTGTGGCAGCATTCAGGGTTTGTACACGATCATCCGGGAAACCGGTTCCATACATATAACCACTTTCGCCGTGTGCACGTTGTGCGGAGTAACCAGCCAAAAGCTCGAAACTGTGATCGTTGATTTCCTTTTTGTAGGTTAAGGTGTTTTCCCATAGCCAGGAATAACCATACGAGTTGCTGTGTGTGGCGTAAATACGCGAAGCATCATCAGGATTACCCGGATTGAAGATACTACCAGCAGCAGCCGGGTAAAAGAAGTTATTCACATTATTCCCCAGGTCAACACCAATTGATGATTTGTATTTCAATCCTTTAATTGGTTCATATTCTACAAAACCTGTTGCCAGCAGACCAATGTTTTTAGTTTTGTTCTTTACAATCTGAACCTGGTTGTACCAGTTCGGCCCAGGGGAAGTACCTAAAGTTCCGGTTTCACCAGTTGTACCTGACCATGTACCCGTATTAATTGGAATGGTTCCGTCGTCGTTGATATATGGAGCCAATGGCGAGGTTAAGAGCGCGGACTGCACAATACTTGGTGAGTTATACCAAATACCATCACTTTGTGGCGTATTGTTCGAAGTAACCGTGTTTGCAACATTCACACCGACTTTCACTTTATCGTTGAATTTATATTCCGAGTTTACACGAAGAGAGAATCGTTTGTAGTCTGAATTCAGCAGGATACCTTCCTGATCGAAATAACCGGCTACAACTGATGATTTGAATTTGTCCTTACTGGTACTGTAGTTAACCGAGTAGTTTTGGATAACAGCGGCACGGGTAACAGCATCGAACCAGTCTGTTCCTTCGCCATATTCATCCGGGTTTTGATACATTTCCGGAACATTCCAACCGTTTTCTTCGAAGATCTCCTTCTTGAACTTGGCAAACTCGCGGGCATTCATCATGTCCGGACGTCCTTCTTCCGGAACCATCTGCACACCGGCATAGGCGCTAACGCTTACACTCGACTGACCAAATTTGGCTTGTTTCGTGGTGATCAATACAACACCGTTGGCTGCACGTGATCCATAGAGCGCTGTTGAAGAAGCATCTTTCAATACTGAAATTGATTCAATTTCATCCGGGTTAATATTGGCAATGTCGCCGGTAAGCGGGAAACCATCAACTACGTACAAGGGATCGTTTCCGGCAGAAATTGAAGCCTGACCACGAATACGGATCGACATCCCTTGCCCGGGGATACCCGTTGTTTGGTTGATTTGTACACCTGCCAGTTTACCTTGCAGTTTTTGAGTTAACTGGGCAGTTGGAATACTTTCCAATTCTTCAGTTTCAACATTCTGAATGGCACCGGTAATATTGTGTTTGGACTGTGAACCGTAACCAATGGCTACAACTTCGTCCAAACCAACAGCGTCCTCTCGCATCACAACATTGATCTCGCCAGAAGTTCCTACGGTGAACTCTTGCATTCCCATTCCTACGAAAGAAAATGTAAGTGTGCTTTCTGAAGTCAATCCGTCGATGGTGTAACGGCCGTCGAAATCGGTAATTGTACCGGTTGTCGTACCTTTCACCACAACCGTTACCCCGGGAAGCGGACTTCCCACAGCATCGGTTACCAAGCCGGTTATTTTTCGCTTTTGCTGTTGGAAGCTGCTGTCATTCCGACTATTGGTTGCAGGCGTAATGATAATGAGGTTTTTATCGGTGATGGTGTATTTCACATGCTGCCCAGCGAAAACTTCGTCCAGCAACGCGTCAATGTTTGCCTGGTCAACACGCACATCAACTTTTTTGTCAATGTTTAGTCGTTCATCCTGCAGTAAAAATTTGTATTGCGTCTGTTCCTCCACCTGCTTAAGCACCTCGCGGATGGTAACGTTTGTTAGATTTAGCGAAAATTTAGATTGTTGTGAATACACCGTCGCTGAAACAGAGAGCGATAGAAGTACAACAAAAACGAATGTTAGTTTCATAATTCGTAAAAGCATTTTGACATGAGGACTCAATAAGGATCTCACAATCCAGTTTTTTTTCATACTTTTGATAATTATTAGTTAGTAATTACCTACTGTTGGAGCAGTTAGGTTTTAATTCATTTAAACCGTCGCGTGTTGGAGCACCTGGCGGTTTTTTATTGGTTTCTTCTGATTAAATAATGATTCCCTTCTTTTTTATAGTTTAAGTCACTTGCAAGCGATATAGCGTCCAGTATTTCTTCGATATTTTCAACGTCAAACACGCCGGAATAGTGAATTTCCGCAGCAATGGATTGCGGGCGAAATTCAATGTCAACATTGAATTTTCGTTCCAGCTTCCGTGCTAGCGAAGCCATGTTTTCTTCGTGTAAATACATTTTATTAGACGTCCACGACGAATATTCCCCCGGGTTAACCTCTGACAAGATAAATTGCTTTTTCTGCTTTTGGAACGTGGCCATTTGACCGGGCTCCAACTTAAATTCTTTGGTGGAGGGGGAGTTGATACCGATTGATCCTTGCTGAAGGACCGTTTTTACCTCCGGATCCTCAGCGGATCCTCAGCATAGGCCGAAACGTTAAATTTGGTACCGTAAACCTTTATTTGAAAATCTTTGACATCGACGATAAAAGGAACGTTGCTATGGCTGACTTCAAAAAAGCCTTCGCCTTTTAGAGTTACTTTTCGTGAATCCTTCCCAAAATTATTGGAGTAGGCTATTTGCGACAAGGAGTTTAACCAGACCTTTGAGCTGTCGGGCAAGTAAACCATCGTTCTGTTACCGATTTCAGTTTGAACGGCGATAACCGAATTGGCTTTGTTGTCGCCGGATTGGAGCCAGCTGAAGATGCCGATCATCAGCAGAATGCTGGCTGCAATGCTGATGCTTGAAGTTAACAGGAAGCGTTTGCGGTTTTGCTTTTGGGCCTCGAGTCTCCGGCTTAGTTCTGTAAAAGCACGGCGTTGATCAACTTTATGGTATCCTTGCAGGTTCGTCGATTCGTTCCAAATAGCTTTTACTTTCGCAAAAAGAGCCTGATTCTCCGGCTTAGTCATTTCTTGCCGAAAAAGGCTTCTTTCCTCCTCGGAAGCGCTGTCTGATAAAATGGCTAAGAATAATTCGTAAATGGCCTTCATTGGGTTTGCTTTTACTACTGAGACAGCTGTAAAAGCAAAAGGTCTTACTCAATGGGGAATTTTTTTTAAACAAATTCGGGATAGGCTGTCTCCAAACAATCTTTAACGTATTTCAATGCTTTGCCAATCTGTGCTTTAACTGTTTTTATGGAGATGTTATTTTTTTCTGCAATTTTTTCCTGTTTTTCATTTTCGAACCGGCTTTCCTTGAAAATTTCTTTGCAGCGGGGAGGAAGTTTCTCAATACAGTCGTAGAGGTATTGGCGAAATTCTTCAGACTCGAATTCGGGCTGATCAACGACAACACCTGATGACCAATGATTCTGGTTCACAAAATCAACACGAATCGAATCGGACTTGATTTTATTTAAGCACCTGTTTTTGACAGCCGTATAGAGGTAAGATTTTAGGGTGTTCTGAATATCGAGTCTTT
>QKCF01000345.1 GCA_003246935.1 Sunxiuqinia sp.
CAATACATCATCTTGCGTGATAGCTGCTGAATCTTTGATATGCCATAAATCAGGATTGCTACCGCTAGAAATAGCAATCTGCTGGACAGAATCAACTGGTGATAATTTACCCATCACTAAAACCGTGCGCTTTTGCTGATCCATGCTGCGGAATAGGCTGAATTTTTCGCCGCGCTTGTCGATGACTATCATTCTTCCACCTTGTAGCCTGCTTGTTTGATTGATTCGCATGCCTCCTTCCTTAGTATTTTACCGTTTTCGGAGTAAGGAAGCTCAATAGGCTTCATTGCCTCGCGTGATGCTTGCCATGCTTCCAATTTTGATTGTGCGTGAATAGACATTCCACTAGGGCAATTCGGTATAAATCCAAATTTTCCAACATACCACTCGTCAAACTCTTTCCGCATTTCTTCGTTCATTACCGGTTATCCTCCATCGCTAATAATTTGCAGCTTTTCGAGCTATCAATCTCAAACATTGATATCTCATAAAATCCGCGCAGTGTTGCGCATTTTCCGGTGTTAGATATCACAGCAACACGTCTACCGTTAAACAAGATCCGGTCATACTTTTTATGCGGTATAAAGTCAGATTTCGACGCTCTACCTCTGTTTTTTGTGAAACCTAGGTTTAATAGATATCTTTCAGCATCATTCTTTTTAAAGAAAACCATCAAACCCCCTCAATCCTGTACTTTTCGATGCAGTAATAAGTTTTCACCTTTTTTATCTCGCAGATGAATCCCTGCTTGAAATAGGCTGATTTTTTATTTCCTGGTAAAAGTGATACCGCGCTATTGTTTGCATTAACTCTTCCGTATCCGTCACGGATTAGAGCCTCTTTTGCGTCGATATACCTTTCGAAAACCTCACAATCAATATGCACAGCCTTTGATGATCCAGCATTGATCCAGCTTGTATTTTCAGGTAACAGCGAATTACAAAGAGCGTCACGGGTGAATGCATCAGATGACCTTAGCGCCTTTATTGCATTCGTTCGATCCATTCCTGTTAGTTCAACTATCGAATCAATAGATAACCCCCTGTTGACGCACTCTACAAAATCAAACGCGCAATCATCAGGAATAACAAGACTGCGCCTGCGGTACAGTCTTTTGAACCTGCTTTTTATATCAGCAAGATCAATAACAGTTGTCGAATTTTGATTCATCTGCTAAATCCTCAGCGAATGCTTCAAGCACATCCCACATATGACGATTTCCAGCCTCCAGCAAATCATATGCCTTTTGTCTCCATTTGCTATGTCTAAACATCCACCCAGCACGCGCTGCGTTCTTATCCTCGTTTATTGCGTCAAATGCGCACCATAAAACCTCTTGAACCTTTCCTGATGTAGCAAGCCAATCAAGAAAGCCAGCAACGTTATTTTCGAAAATAAACTCAGCATAATCCTCACGCTGTTTTTTTGTTAATGCTGTCATACTGCTTTAAACTCCTGAATTAAATATTTACCCGATGGCATTTTCTGAACCTTTGCCACTGAATTATTGCTTGTCCATGCCTGGATGCAGTCCTTGTATCGGTTTGGTGATAGCTTTGAGTATCCTGCAAAACTAAGCCACGCCTCTGCATGCTTCATTGAATCTACTTTCACTCTGTTAAATTCAGCTAACATTTCATTTATTGCCTGTGTTTAGATGAGATAATTATCATTCACCGACGATAATAAAACAGTGATTTAGATCAACTAAATGTGATTATGTTTGAGTTATTATTTTTGAATCGGAAGCAAGGAGTGAAAAAAATGAACATACTTAGTCTTTTTGATGGAATGTCGTGCGGAATGATTGCGGCAGAGCGAGCAGGGATAATAGTTGATAATTACTATGCAAGCGAAATTGACAAATATTCTCAAATTGTTAGCAGCGCAAACTATCCGCAAATAAAAAGGCTTGGCGATGTCACAAGGTGGAAAGAGTGGGATATTGAATGGTCATCTATCGATCTACTGATTGGTGGGTCTCCTTGTCAAGGGTTTAGTTTTGCAGGAAAGCAACTAGCATTTGACGACCCGCGATCAGCATTGTTTTTTGAGTACGTGAATATTTTAAAGTCCATCCAATTACACAACCACAACGTTAAATTTCTACTTGAAAACGTCAAGATGAAAAAAGAACACCTAAACGTTATTAGCGAAATGCTTGGCGTTGAACCTGTATTCATTAATAGCGCGTTAGTATCAGCGCAAAACCGCCAGCGCTATTACTGGTGCAACTGGGAAGTGTCGCAACCAGAAGATAAATGTATTTTGCTGGCTGATATTCTAGAAGACTCGCATGATTACATCAAAACTGATAAAAAATTCTCACCAAAGAAAAACCAAAGCAAAGCAAGCTGTTTGACCGGCGGAGCACATTCAGGCGGAAATCATTCAGATATGGATATTTTGTTACGTTCTGCTGCTATTGTTGGACGGAAAATAAATGCCGATGGCATCCGTGATGATTATTCCGATTTGCCAACCATACAAACACTTGAGGTTTCTGATTCTGGAAAATCTCGCTGTTTGTCCGCAGTTTCGAAAGATACATTGGTTTCTTGGCTAAAAGCAGGCAGATATAAAAACTTCACGAAAGATGATTACCGGAGGCTCACGCCTATCGAGTGCGAGCGCTTACAAACGGCTCCAGATAATTACACGGCTCACGTCAGCAATACACAGCGATATAAAATGTTAGGGAATGGCTGGACAGTTGATGTTATCGCGCATATTTTTAAATGCCTAAACAAGGAGATCTGAAATGACTAAAAACAAGTTGTTGAGTTTACACCAGATGAAATCTGCAAATGCTTAATCTGGAAACAATAGCGATTCAAGCATGAGTAAAGTTTCGTTAATAGCCGCCTAGCGCGGCTTTTTTGTGCCTGTAATTTCATGATGGTGATAGAATGAACAAAATATAGGGGGATTTATGAGTAATTTTGATATGGCATTCGATCTGTTAATCGGCAATGAGGGCGGATACGTCAATAACCCATCAGATCCAGGCGGTGAAACAAACTGGGGGATCACTCGTGCTGTCGCCTCAGACAATGGCTACACTGGCAGCATGAAGCTAATGCAAAAAGAAACAGCAAAGCAGATTTACAAAAAAATGTACTGGGATAAATTGCAGTGCGATCAGTTAAGTTTTGTTGTTGCTTTCCAGTTGTTTGACGCTGGCGTAAATCATGGAAATTTCCAGGCTGTGAAGTTTTTGCAAAGAGCCGCGTTGGTTTCAGATGACGGTGTGATTGGAGCTAAAACTATCGAGGCCACCAATTCACTTGATGATCCTCAGATTGTCATGTTGTTTAATGCGGAGCGCATCGAGTTTTACACTGCGCTGAAAACATTTTCAACGTTTGGAAAAGGTTGGGTTCGACGTGTGGCGTCTAACCTTAAATTAGCGGCAAAATAAAGAGGGTAAATCATGGATATCGGAACTGTTTCAACAATTATTGACACGGGGCTTAATGTTTTGGCAACGGTTGGCGGCAGTGCTATTGCGGCTGCATTCCTGCCGAAGCCATCAGCAAACGCCTACCAGATCTTTTTGATTGTCCGAAAGATCGTTGACTTTGTTGGTGCAAACTGGTTTAACGCAAAAAACGGAAGTTGACGCAAACGAAAACAAGGACTAACATTAACTCAATTGATCCACTCCATCTGGTTGTTTCATCCTTGTTGTTTCATTTGCTTACTCCTTGTTTAAAAGCCCTCTCACGAGGGCTCTTTTTTGCTTGCAAATCCACGGTCAAAATTAATCATAATGGCCTCTTTTGTGTGAAGAGGTGTAAACACAACAAAGCACGAGCAGAAATTTACGCCTTTCACTTCCTTCTTTGTTTCATCATCAATGAAATTATAC
>QKCF01000457.1 GCA_003246935.1 Sunxiuqinia sp.
AAAAGATGGTATGCCATTTATGTGAAAAGCAGATGCGAAAAGAAAGCATGGCAAAAACTCACAGAGAGGGGTATTGAGAGCTATCTCCCCTTGCAACAAAAATTCAGGCAATGGAGCGACCGAAAGAAAAAAGTTGAACTACCCTTGTTACCAGGTTATCTCTTTGTTCATATTGATCGAAAGGACTACGATGCAACATTACAGACAGAACATGTTGTTTGCTTCGTAACAACAGCAGGTAAAGCCAGCCCAATCCGAGATGAAGAAATTGACACATTGAAAAGAGTCCTTACTCCACTGGATTTGCCGGTAGAGCTGACGATTGAAAATCTTGCTCCAGAGGTAATCGCAGGACCACTCATGGGCATGAAAGGTGAACTTGTACAGCTAAAAGGGAAGAAAGTCGTTGGCGTTCACATCGAACAGATCCCCTACACCATCACAATAGATATTCCGTTGGCGCACCTTGAAATTATTCATAGCTGACTTTTTGCCTCATCTTCTCACTCAACTAATTACCACTGGATTCCCCGCCCCCAAAAGATCCTTAAAAACAACCGGATCGAATAGCTTCCTTTTTTCTACCTTTGATGACTTCATAAAAAAGAAGAAAGAATGACTACGATTTTCTGGCTAATTATTGCAATACTGGTTTTTGACTTTATTCTTGAACGCGTTCTCGATTACCTGAATACTACGCGTTGGAGCGATCAACTTCCAGAAGAAGTAAAAGGCATCTACGACGAAGAAAAGTACCGAAAACAGCAAGCTTACTCAAAAGTCAATCACCGATTTGGCATGCTCACCAGTTCATTTAGCTTTCTTTTGATCATGCTGATGCTTTTCTTTGGCGGCTTCGCCTTGGTTAATAATTGGGCTTTATCTTTCTCGAATAATTCAATTTGGTCTGCATTAATATTTTTCGGCGTTCTCTTGCTTGCCTCCGACATTCTCACAACTCCATTCGATATTTACAGCACTTTCGTAATCGAAGAAAAATTTGGATTCAACAAAACAACAGCCAAAACCTATATACTAGATAAATTGAAAGGCTGGGTTCTCGGAGCTATAATCGGGGGTGGCCTATTGGCACTCATCATCTGGATTTATACCAAAACCGGAGCAAATTTCTGGCTATGGGTTTGGTTAGTTATCAGTGCGTTTTCCATTTTCATGGCTATGTTCTACTCCAGTCTTATCGTGCCGCTCTTCAATAAGCAAACGCCTTTGGAAGACGGGGAGTTAAAAGCAGCGATCAACGAATTTGCATTAAAAGTAGGATTTAAGCTTGATAATATTTTTGTGATCGACGGCTCAAAGCGTTCAACTAAGGCCAATGCCTATTTTACAGGTCTTGGAAGCAAAAAGCGGATCGTCCTTTACGATACACTAATCAAGGACATGGAAATTCCGGAACTGGTGGCAGTACTTGCTCATGAAATCGGACATTATAAGAAAAAGCACATCATATGGAGTCTGACTCTGGGTATCCTTCAAACAGGGCTGATGCTTTACATTTTCTCTCTTGTGATAGATAGCCCCGAATTATCTCAGGCTCTCGGTGTCGACAAAGCCTATTTCCATATTGGGCTGATTACATTTGGGATACTGTACTCTCCACTGTCATCTATTATCGGAATCGGGATGAATATTTTCTCTCGTAAAAATGAGTATGAAGCAGATGCCTTTGCCGCTGAAAATTACGATGCAGAACCTCTTGCAACAGCATTAAAGAAATTATCGGTGAATAACCTCAGCAACTTACGCCCCCATCCGGCATATGTTTTTGTGCATTACTCTCACCCTACTCTATTACAACGATTAGAAGCTCTAAAACAAACTAAATAGTGCAAATTGTAGTTGTTAAAACAGCATTACTTCAATTTTGAACTTGGAACTCAATACAATGAAAGCAGAAATCATAACTATAGGTGACGAAATACTGATTGGACAAATCGTTGACACCAACTCAGCGTGGATGGCGGAACAATTAAACTTAAATGGGATCGAGGTTTATCAAGTCACATCAGTGCACGATGACCACAAACATATTATGCAAGCATTAGCTGATGCTGAGAGTCGGGTTGATCTGGTGCTGATAACCGGAGGCTTGGGCCCAACCAAAGACGATATCACCAAGAAATGCCTGTGCGAATATTTCGAATGTAGCATGCACTCTGACGAACAAACCTTGCAGGCCGTTATTGACCGTTTCGCAAAGCGGAACATTCCAGTCAATCAACTGAACCGCGACCAAGCGTTAGTGCCTGACGCTTGTACTGTTCTACCGAATAAAAACGGCACCGCACCGGGAATGTGGTTCGAAAAGAAGGACACCATTTTTGTGTCTATGCCGGGAGTACCATACGAAATGATGGGCATCATGGAAGAGGAAGTTCTTCCGCGACTGCGTAAAACCGGAAAAGTGAAATCCATCTATCACCAAACTGCTTTGGTTTATGGAATTGGAGAATCGACACTAGCTGAAATACTCGAAGCATGGGAGAACTCCCTCCCACCTTTCATCAAACTGGCGTACCTGCCCAATCAGCTGATGGTTCGCCTTCGCCTGAGTGCATACGGAACCAACATGGAACAACTAAAGCAAACTGTAGAACAAAAAATGCAGGAGCTTGTCCAAATTGTCCCCGACAATATATTCGGTTATAACGATGATACCATGTCTGTAATTACAGGCAAGCTAGTTCAAAAAACAGGATCAATGATCGCTGTCGCCGAAAGTTGTACAGGGGGAAATATTGCTCACCTGTATACCGAAATTCCCGGTTCGTCGAACTACTTTAGAGGTGGTGTTGTGGCCTATTCAAACGAAGTGAAGATGGCTATTCTTGGGGTAAAGGAAGAAACCTTGAAAGCTCATGGAGCTGTTAGTAAAGAAACAGCCTTAGAGATGGTAGCCGGAGTGAAAAAGGCATTGGGAGCCGAATATGGCATCGCAACTACGGGCATTGCCGGCCCCGATGGTGGCAGCGATGAGAAACCTGTAGGAACGGTATGGATCGCCGTGTCCGGGAAAAAGGACACCTTGGTCGAATGTTATCGATTTTACCATAACCGTGCCCGAAACATAGAACGAGCCTCGCAAAC
Source organism: Sunxiuqinia sp. (assembly GCA_003246935.1). Lineage (GTDB taxonomy): Bacteria > Bacteroidota > Bacteroidia > Bacteroidales > Prolixibacteraceae > Mangrovibacterium. The sequence goes on from QKCF01000457.1 coordinate 3,109, forward strand.
CGCGTTAAATATGTTACGACAGTTATTGGTTTTCGAATTAAAATAAGTTAATCAACAAACGAAAGTTTATTCGAAAACGTTTAATTGTTGAACAGTTTGTGATGCTAACCACACGTTCTTTTGTAAAGCACCAGTAGCTGTAAACTCAAAAAATATTTAGCCATGAAGAAAGTTCTTTTAATCATCTTTTTGATTTTTGTTGTACTGCTTGGATCGGCCATTCTTATTCCTATCGTCTTTAAAGGCCCGCTTTTAAACAAAGTAACGCAAGCCATTAATAAGAACATCAACGCAAAAGTTGAATTCACCGACTTCAATCTTAGTTTGTTTAAAGGCTTCCCAAAAGTAAAGGCTGAGTTAACCGGACTAACGATCACCGGCAAAGAGCAATTTGAAGAAGATACCTTACTGGCTGTTCAATCCATTTCGACAGACCTCTCATTAAGCGAACTGTTTAACAGCGATGAGCTCGCAATCAATACCATCCGTTTGGACCATGCCGACATTAACCTGCTTTCATCGTTGGACGGATTAGCGAACTGGGACATCGCGAAAGATAGTGGTGAAGAAACCGTTAGCGATACAACCCAATCCCCTATGACCTTATCGCTTCAAGCAATCGAGGTGAGAGATTTAAACCTCAACTATAAAGACGAGGCATCAACAACAGTTGTTCAGCTAAAAAATTCGAACATTGATGCATCGGGAGAGGTTGTGGGAACATTGACAAAATTCAATTTTACAGGCGAAATTGGAGAATTCGTTCTTGAATACGATTCTGTTCGATATATTTCAAATACAAAACTGACAGCCGAAAGTGAGCTCACAGCCGACTACGACAAAATGATATTTACTTTCGGCCAGTCACGCCTCTACCTGAACGACCTGCCGCTTGATTTGAGCGGGCGCTTTGAGATGCCTTCCGACAGTATGTACTTCGAC
>QKCF01000456.1 GCA_003246935.1 Sunxiuqinia sp.
AGTGCAGAGCGGAAATTGTGGATCCTAATGAAAAATTAAGGCTTGAGGCAATCAAGCTAGAGAAAGATCCATATCGCGTGCGCTTTGCATCTGTGCAGATGTGGCGGTTTAAGCGTTGGCCTGGTAAAGACGGAAAACCTGACATCCTGCGTGTTGAATACCTGATAGACGAAAAACCATCATCATTGTTTGAATGGTTTCACCCTGAAAGTGCGAATACTTGGCTGTTTAATCGTTGGCAGTCGTTTTGCCTAAAAGCGTTTGGGGAATCATTGCCTGACCTGCAAGCTGCGATTGATATGCAGCATGAAGCGGTTCAGCCAAAGAAGATCGCCTTCAAGAAAAAATCAAACTCAAAATATTTTGATATTGTCGGCATAGAATGGAGCAAACAAGAATGAAATTTCCAGAATGTTTAGTCGTATATGGGGATCAATCGTATCGTGGAGATTGCCCGTCAGAGTCCGCAGAGCAGGTTGCGTTTTTTTCAGAACTAAAGCGCAAATATCCGCTTTTACATTCTATTGCTATTCACCCTAAAAACGAAGGTAAACGCGCAAAAGGCCAATTTCATCAGTTATCAATGGACAAAGCTATGGGATTGAACCCTGGCGCAGCTGACATTGTAATCCCTGGATCACCGTCTTTTGTGTGCGAGTTGAAACGAAAGGATCACACTAAAAGCAAGTTTCAACCCGGGCAGATCCCATACCTTGAAAATTGCCAGGTGGCCGGCGCTTTCGTATGCGTGGCGCTTGGTTATGAAGCGGCGATGAAGGCGGTAGATCGATATGTGAAAGATTTTATAAAAAGTGATCTTAATCAAAGAAATAACCACCATAGCTGATATTATTAAGGCGCTTGAATTAATTGGAGTAACAGAATGAACAAACCATTCGAAACAGAAGACTTTAGCGACATCAAAGCACAGTCAATTGATAAACTGGTAAAGCTGCGAGATCGACGCAAGCAGAACTGGCATGAAATACAACAAGCTGCATGCGATGAGTTTAAGTTGCTGCAAGAGGTAGAGGATGAGATTGATCGGAGGATTGGATTGTGAGCCATGTAACAGCAGGTAAAAAATCAGATACTCCAGTTAATAAAAAAGATCTCTGGAATACCAGCGAGCTTGCAATTAACGATGCGATGTCTTTGTGTGGCATTTCTTATTTTGATTTGGACGCCTGCGCAACCACTTCAAAAGAGTCAAAAGGTTATGAATTTATAACGCCAGAGGAGTGCGCATTAAGCACTGATTGGCAAAGTAAATTTGACTATATGATAAAATCAGTGTGGTGTAACCCGCCTTTCTCACAGAAAGAGTTATTTCTAAAGCGAGCAAAGGAGCAATCAGAAAGACACAATTTTACTGTGTGCTGCATGATACCTTTTGAACCTTGTACAAAGTGGTGGCGTGAGTTTGTAAGTGATAAGGCTACCTTTGTCTATGTGCCAAGCGGTAGGTATAATTTCATAGACGACGAAACAAAAAAAGAAGTTAAAGGGGTGAATTTCTGCTCGTGCTTTGTTGTGTTTACTCCGATTTACACGAAAGAAGCTATTATGATTAATTTTGAACGTGGATTCGCAAGCAAAAAATAGCCCTCATAAGAGGGCTTTTAAACAAGGAGTAAGCAAATGAAACAACAAGGATGAAACAACAAGACGGAGTGGATCAATTGATCTAATGTTAGTCCTTGTTTTCATTTGCGTCAACTTCCATTTTTTGCGTTAAACCAGTTTGCCCCTACAAAGTCAACGATCTTGCGGACAATCAAAAAGATCTGGTAGGCATTTGCTGATGGCTTCGGAAGAAATGCAGCAGCAATAGCACTGCCGCCAACCGTTGCCAAAACATTAAGCCCAGTGTCAATGATTGTTGAAAAAGTTCCGATATCCATTTTTAACCTCTTTATTTTGCTGCTAATTTCAGGTTAGACGCCATACGTCGAACCCAACCTTTCCCAAATGTCGGAAATGTTTTCAGCGACGCGTAAAACTCGATACGCTCGGCATTAAATAGCATGACGATTTGTAAGTCATCAAGCGAGTTAGTTGCTGCAATCGTTTTAGCGCCGATTACTCCATCATCTGCAACAGATACGACTCTTTGCAAAAACTTCACAGCTTGGAAATTTCCATGATTTACGCCAGCATCAAACAACTGGAACGCAACAGAAAAACCAAGTTGATCGCATTGAAGTTTATCCCAATACATCTTCTTGTAGATCTGCTTTGCTGTTTCTTTTGGCATTAGCTTCATGCTGCCAGTGTAGCCATTATCAGAGGCAACAGAGCGCGTTATTCCCCAGTTGGTCTCACCACCTGGATCTGATGGATTGTTAACGTATCCGCCCTCATTGCCAATCAGTAGATCAAATGCTTTATCGAAATTACTCATAACCTCCCCCTTTGCGTTTTGTTAATTCTACCACTATCACTAAATTACATGCACAAAAAAGCCGCACATGGCGGCTATTAATGAAATTTTATTTTTATGAAAATTAAATCGAACTACCAAATCATTGCTATTGTTTATTTAAGCATTTAAAAATATGTGCGATAACGTCAACCGTCCAGCCGTTTCCGAGCATCTTGTAACGCTGTGTGTTGCTTACGTGCGCCGTGTAATTGTCAGGAACTGTTTGCAGGCGCTCACATTCAATTGTGGTTAATTTTCTAACCATTGTTTTACATTGTAATGATTGAAGATAATTCCCATATTTACCAAGTTTTGCATAATCACCAGCGGTCAAGCATTTAACCTGTTTCGTATTTTCTGTAATGAAATTAACTCCATTTCTATTGAATTTATCAATACATTCTGATGATATACCGTATAGTTCAAATATCAATTGATCGCTTGATTTTTCAGCGTATCTATTAAAGTTTCCGGCTTTGTAATATCTCGCAGTTAAAGCATAACTCTTATCGGTATCGACCAGTCCTGTTTGTAAAATATCCTTTAGCATGATTTCTTTATCTTTCGGTTGTGATACTTCCCAATTACACCAGTAATAACGCTGTCGATTCTGTGCGCTAACCAAATTAGAGTTGATGAATACGGGTTCAACATCTAACATCCTGCTAATTACGATCAAGTGTTCTTTTTTCATCTTGACGTTTTCAAGTAGAAATTTAACATTAGGGTTGTGGAATTGGATGAACTTTAAAATATCCACGTATTCAAAAAATAACGCGGATCTCGGATCGTCAAACGCCAATTGCTTTCCAGCAAAACTGAACCCCTGGCACGGTGATCCGCCAATCAATAAATCAATAGATTTCCAGTCTATATTCCATTCACGCCACTTAGTAACATCCCCCATACGTATGATTTGCGGATAATTTGCAGCACTAACTATTTGCGCGTACTTGTCAATTTCGCTTGCGTAATAGTTATCAACCATTAATCCTGCTCTCTCTGCCGCGATCATTCCGCAAGACATTCCATCAAATAAACTCAGTATGTTCATTTTTCACTCCTTGTTTTGTTATCAACATAATAACTAAAAAATAATCGCATAACATTGATCTAGATCACAGTTTTGTTGTCTGTAGTGAATGATAATTACATCATCGAAACATAGGCAAGAAATGAAATGTTAGCTGAATTCAACAGAGTAAAACTAGATTCAATGGAAAATGTAGAGGAGTGGCTTGGTTTTGCAGGATACTCAAGGCTATCACCAAACCGATATAAGGACTGCATTCAAGCATTGACAAGCAATAATTCAGTGGCAAAGGTTCAGAAAATGCCGTCAGGTAAATATTTAATTCAGGAGTTTAAAATAGCATGACAACATTAACAAAAAAACAGCGTGAGGATTATGCTGAGTTTATTTTCGAAAATAACGTTGCAAGC
>QKCF01000167.1 GCA_003246935.1 Sunxiuqinia sp.
ATAGGCACTAAAATCCTTAAATTGAAAACGGTTCAGACTTAAGGCCGTATCCGATTTTTCCTTTTTTGTCTCACTAGCCGATAATTCGCCAATCTCCAGCAACAGCTTCTCTTCATCAAAATTCGCTGTCAGCGGACTGCAAATCTCCTCGTGCCCGTTAAACGGAACACCCTCTTCCATGTTTACGCACATCTTCAGCAAGTCGCCAACCGAGCCAAGTGTTTTGCCATATTCCGACCAGGTGTAAAGGGTCGTTTTCGCCCGGGTGAACGCCACGTAAAGCATATTCAGATTGTCGATGTAATTGTTGCGAATTTCGCTGAAATACTCGCGGAAGAAATGCGACAGTCCCATCGACTTACCGTATTTCACAGGCACCAGCTCCAACTGGTTAAAAGGCTCAACAGCCGGACGACACCACAACATCGGTGCATGCTGCCCTGAAATTCCCAGCGACCAGTCGCAGAACGGAATAAACACACAGGCATACTCCAAGCCTTTCGCCTTGTGGATGGTTTGAATGCGAATGGCATCCAGCTCTTCCGACACCGCAATGGTTTTGCGCTGTCCCGCCTCATCCCACCAGTCGAGAAAACCGGCCAGATCGGCACTGCGATTTTTCATGTAGTTGGAAACATGATCGACGAAAGCCTGCAGATAAGCCAGCTCGTCTGAAAAATCGAACAGACAAAAGCGGTTACTCAGGCTGAAGATAATCTCCTGCAAGTTTTGCGCGGCCAGCTGGTGATTGAAATAGTTGCTCTTCAAAAACTCAAACAACTTATTATCCTTGTTGCGGTAATCTTCGAAACGTTCGGTGAGTTCGGGCTCATAACGCGGAGCGAAATCCATTTGCAACTGCGCAACGTCCTCCTGCTCCACAGCCCAGTCAACCTGCTTGTTTAGCTGAAGTAAAACCGGAGCAATAGTCGCATAATACTGGTAGTTGGCAAACGACAACGAGAGCTCATCGTCGGGATCTTTCAACAGCCTCAGCATCGAAACCAAAAAAGCCACCGAAGCAGCATTCTTCACATACAGACTCTCGCCGGACAAAACATTAAAATTGTAATCACCGGTTCCTGTCGCTTTCTCTGTCAGCAAACAGTCGGCAATCACTTTGGCCTCGGCCTTGGTCCGTACCAAAATGGCCATATCGCGGGCGGCCACTCCCTGATCCTGCGCTGTTTTAATTGCTTCAATCAGTTCGTCCAACACCACTTCTTCGTTGGTTGGCTCCTCGCCGCTTTTCTTCTTTTCGAGGAAACGCATGCGGATATAACCGGAATCCTTCAGCTTCTCCTGGCCTATTTGCTGCAAACCTTCCTTGTAAATCCGCAGAATGGCATCACCAAACAGATCATCGTTCAAGCCGGCTTCCTGAATTTGCCCGGAGAAGTGCGTTTGCATCAATTGCGGAACCACCTGGAAAACCCGGTTATTAAACCGGATAACTGTACCCGAGCTCCGCCAGTTTTGAGTCAGTTGCTTCTCTTCGGATCCATTGGCGGGAAACGCCTGCATCACCTCCGACGCCAGCAGGTTCCAGTCGCCATTACGCCAGCGATAAATGGCCTGCTTTACGTCGCCCACCAACATACCCAGGTTTTCTTCGGCCAACGAGTTGCCCACCAGCGGACGAAAGTTTCCCCACTGCAAGCCCGATGTATCCTGAAACTCGTCGATCATGAAATGCTTGTAATACACGCCTGTCTTCTCGTAGATGAAAGGTGTGTCCGAATCATCAATAATTTGCTTCAGCAGATTACCCGACTCCGAAATCAGGATTACTCCTTTCTCTCGGGTCAAATCCCGAACAACTCCCTGCAAGTCGACCAAAATACCCAAAGTATAAAGCTGATCAACAATCAACTTTGCCGTATTATAATTGGCAATATTCTCTGTGTGGAAATTAACAGCCTGCGCTAACAGCGGCTGCAACTGGTGTGCAATGTTCACAATATGGGCGGATGCTTTTTTATCATGCAAAGCTGCCACATCCTCAACAACCTGCAACACTCGGGCACTCGGCGCAAACTCATTGTTTGTCATCTTCTCAAAGGCTGAAGCTGCACCCGATTTCTTATACTTAAAATCGTCAACAGTAACACCTCCCTGCCGCATAATCCCGAGCCCTTGTTCTCCGAGTTGCTTCAGCGTATCTTCAAAATCAACAATGATATGGCGCAAATCTTTGCGATACTGCCGAATAAACTTTTTGTCGCTCAGCTTTTCATTCAAGATCGGGCTAAGTTGACGGAACGTTTCGTTGTAAATCTGCTTTCCCAACGATAGAATATCCCCTTTGAGGCTCCATCCACCACCCTCGCGAATCTTATCCTCGGCAAACTGTTTCAACCACGACAACAAATCCGGATCATCATCAATCGACAGCAGCAACTGATCGACCGCTTCATCCAAAATCCGGTCATCTTCCAAATCAACCTGGTAAGCGGTATTAATCCCCAGCTCGCGGTTAAACGCCTTGATCACCCGCTGGAAAAAGCTGTCGATGGTACTGATCGAAAATCGTGAATAATCGTGCAGCAAATGCTTCAGCGCATTTTGTGCCCGCACAACGATCTCCGGTCCGGCCAGCCCCATTTCCTCCTTCAGCACCTCCAGGTAGGCCGTTTGCTGCCCTTTTCCCAACTCGTAGAGCTCCTCAATTACACGTTCCTTCATTTCGGTTGTTGCCTTATTGGTAAAGGTTACCGCCAAAATGTTCTTGTAATTCCACTCGCCCGAAAGCGCTATTTTTAAGTATTCAACAGCCAGGCGGAAAGTCTTTCCCGAGCCGGCAGAAGCTTTATAAATCTGAAGTTGAGACATTCTTTTTTATTCGCGTTGATTTGGATTTCCGTTGCTATCGGAAAATTAAAAGTACAAAAATTTGATCGGCTCAAAAGCGCATTTTTTAAGTTCAGCTGCCCGATTGAAAAGTGCCGATTGTTTGTACATTTGTAGGTCAACGGATTAGCCTCGCATCAATCGCGGCTGTCAAAATGTAAAAAAATGGTTCTTCAAATAATATTAGTTGTCTCCATCATTCTGCAAGTGTTTGCGGTAATTGTCGCCATCAAACTTATTAAAGAAACCAAGTACAACTTTTCATGGGTACTACTAACCATCGGCTTTTCGGTGATGGCTGTTCGTCTACTGGTCGAGTTGCTCCCCTATGTCAGCAACTTCAAACCGCAGGAGTTGGGCGAATTTATGGTTTGGTCGGGGGTTGCCATGTCGCTGACTTTTGCCATTGGGGTATTCCTCATCCAGAAGATTTTTAAGTACATGAAACGGGTTGAAGACTCGCGCCGCCTCACGGAAAAGATGTTCCTGAATGCCATCATCCAAACCGAGGAAAAAGAACGGAAACGTTTTGCCAAAGACCTGCACGATGGACTGGGACCACTGCTTTCGACTGTGAAGATGTCGGTTTCAACGCTGGCCCAGCTGGAGCATGACAAAAGCTCGAAAGAGATTGTTGAGAACACCGAGATGGTGATAAACGAAGCTATCAAGTCGCTGAAAGAAATATCGGATAACCTGAGTCCACATGTGCTGAACAACTTTGGTTTGTCGAGAGCAATCCGAAACTTCACCAATAAAATCAACGCTACCAAAGTCCTTCATATTAAAATGAAATCGAATTTAGGAGACATCCGTCTCGAGAACAATATTGAAGTTGTACTGTACCGTGTTATCTGTGAGTTAATCAATAATACCATTAAGCACGCCAAAGCGAAAAAGATTGAAATCGATTTGAACATCGAAGAAAAAAATCTTACAATTGTGTACAAAGATGACGGAAAAGGCTTTCAGATAGATAAGCTCCTGAATCAAGCCAACAACGGCGGCATGG
>QKCF01000422.1 GCA_003246935.1 Sunxiuqinia sp.
TAATCCAACTCGACCAATTCCGGAACGTTTGAAGGACTGGAACGAAGTCTACGTTCTGAGAGATAAAGAAACTTGCGAAACGCAAGGTGCCCGTTGTATGGATTGCGGTATTCCGTTCTGTCATCGTGGCGAATTAATGCACAATGGTGCTTCCGGTTGCCCGGTTTACAATTTGATTCCTGAATGGAACGATTTGATCTACCGTGGTCGCTGGCGTCAGGCACTGGATCGTTTACATCACACAAACAACTTCCCTGAATTTACAGGTCGTGTTTGTCCAGCTCCTTGTGAGGCTGGTTGTGTGTTGGGAATTAACGAACCGGCGGTAACGATTCACGATAATGAAAGAACAATCATCGATTTTGGTTTCAAAAACGGATGGGTTGTTCCTGAACCACCAGAGCATCGTACAGGTAAAACAGTTGCTGTTGTTGGCTCCGGTCCTTCTGGATTGGCTGCTGCAGCACAGCTGAACAAGGCAGGTCATATGGTAACCGTGTTCGAACGCGACGACCGTGTCGGTGGTTTGTTGATGTACGGTATTCCAAACATGAAATTGGATAAAGCAGTTGTTCAACGTCGTGTTGATATCCTGGCAGAAGAAGGCGTTGTTTTCAAAACTGGTGTTGAAGTTGGTAAGGATATTAGTGCAAAAAAAATGCATAAAGAGTTTGATGCAGTTGTATTGACTACAGGTGCAACAAAACCACGCGACCTTAAAGTTGAAGGCCGTGGATTGAAAGGTGTTCATTATGCGATGGAATTCTTGCGTGCCAATACAAAAAGCTTGCTGGATAGCGAATTGAAAGATGGTAACTACATCTCGGCTGAAGGTAAGAATGTGATCGTAATTGGAGGTGGTGATACCGGTACTGACTGTGTGGCTACTTCGTTGCGCCATTTATGTAAAAGCGTTCGCCAATTCGAGATTATGCCAAAACCACCGGTTGATCGTAATCGCGAGGTGAATCCTTGGCCGGAATGGCCTGCATCGTTGAAGATCGATTACGGTCAGCACGAAGCAATTTACAAACAAGGAGAAGATCCTCGTGAGTATTTGGTCATGACTAAAAAGTTTGAAGGTGACGAGAATGGTAATTTGGTTGCTATTCACACGGTGAATATCGAGTGGGTTCGTGATGACGAAGGTCGTATGTTCCCGAAAGAAATCGCTGGAACAGAACGCCGTTTGGAAGCTGATTTGGTTCTTTTGGCAATGGGATTCCTCGGACCGGAAGATAAAATCGCTGAAGAATTAGAATTCGAGCGCGATGGTCGTTCAAACTACAAAGCAGAATACGGTGAATTTAAAACAAGTACTAAGAGAGTATTTAGTGCAGGTGATGCTCGTCGCGGACAATCATTGGTTGTTTGGGCAATCAATGAAGGTCGTGCAGTAGCCCGCGAAGTTGACCGTTATTTGATGGGTGATACAGTTCTTCCGTAAACTTCGAGTAAAGTTTACATCATAACGAATAGAAATAAAAAATCCCGGCTTTCGTCGGGATTTTTTATTTTGTATCGCACCATCACTTTTTTTGTTCTGTTTGCTGAAAAACAAGCGTCGTCTGTTCGTTGTATAAAATCAGCTGGTTGCGGTCGATATCGATCGAGAACTGACCTTTGATTGCCTTTAAGATTCTCTGCTCTTTCTTCATTAGCTCTGGTTGGCACATCTTTTTGGTTGAAAAAACTCGTTTTACGGTTAATTGCTTGCCAACTACAACGACTTCTCCGCCGAACGAGTTACAGCCTGTTGAACCGGCAATCCTTGCCTCTTCCTTGGTCAGGTTTAAGGATATCTTGTAATCGTCAGTCTGATCGTTGATGCTGGCTAATTCCCAATTTCCCAAGTATTTTTTTGCGATCTCTGAACTTACTTCTTGTCGTTCGTTCGAACGATTTGAATGGCCAAAAGAATTGAACGAAAATAAGATTGAGACGAGCGCCAGAATAATTATATTTTTCATTTGTATTGTTTTCAAAAGATATTTCAAAAACAATACCAGTTTAATCGTGGTCGTTGTTGTTTACTGTTTCCACTGGCTTTTTTTGAAGGGAAGAAAGCAAACTTAATGCTTAGGTTTTTTATTGAGGTCTTTTAGTAAGCGCTGAGCCTGGTTGATTTGCGAGGAACAACTGGTAATTGTTTCTCCCAGATCAAAAAGCTTTTGGTTGATAACGGCAGAGCGCGTTTCGTCAAGAAGGAGTCCTAATATTTTTTGTGTAGCTGAGTTGCTTTTTTGTGCTTCTTGTAAGTTTTTGGAAATCTCATCAACCTGAAAAGAGATAAGCGAGTCTTTATTATTCTTTAACGAATAGCCGATGTCATCGGTTTTGAATAGGGCTTCCTGTAGCTTAAAGTCGACACTGTCGATTGATGATAACGATTCGAAGCAATAGTATTTTAGATCTTCAACGGAGCTGGCACCGTCGCATAACTGAATTTGGTTGGCTGCTTCGTGCAAAAAATACTGAGCATCGTCAACGAGTTCTTTGCACTGTTTTAAGTCTGATGTTTTCAACGACTGGCTGCAAGCCGGTTGGCAAAGTAAGTTCATGCTGATAATCAGCACGAATAAACTAAAACCCGTTTGCCCGACTTTTTTCATATCGTATTAAATTGATTTGACTTCCCGAAGTTCTTTCAACATCCTGTCAACTTGCTTTTCAAATTTAGGATATTTATTTCTTGGAATGAGTTCCTGATCATCTTTGCGTTTGTGTTTCCAACGACGATGTGACCATAACCAGTATTCCGGTTGGCCTTTGATAACCTGTTCGATGATGTCGACATAATCCAGTAAAACGCCATGCTTCCCGTCGTTTTTCGGGTTTGAATTAATCTCGATAAATTCAACCAAATATTGCCCGCGCTTTACCTTGTGTATATGGTGATAGAATACAGGGCTGTCGGTTTTTGAAGCAATCTTCTGGGGCCCGCTAAAAAATGGCGTTTCCTGGTTCAGAAAAGTAGTCCAGTACTGCGCGCCTGATGGTGGTGTTTGGTCGGCCGCCAACCACAGTAGGTTGTAATCCGGACCGCTGTTAATGCTCAAGCCGGCACGTGGTGCCAGGTTCATTGGTGTTCCTTTGGCTCCGTATTGTTCCCGCATCCCCACCATATATTTCTCCATATATGGATTACTCTTCATTGGGCTGTATACCATTAGTAATGAGTGGTCAAGTATGCTTTGAACACTGGAATTCCATTCCCAGTTGTTGTAGTGGGCACATAGAACAATGATTCCCTTGTTTTCGTGAAAGTATCTGTTTAAAACCTCAGGATTTTTGAAGGCAACATGCTTCCTCATTTGTTCAATTGGTAGCCGATGCATTTTCAGTGTTTCAACGGTAATATCACAAAAATGGCGGTAATATTTTCGGGAGATTTCGTTAATTTCCTTCTCGCTCTTTTCCGGGAATGCATTCTTTAGGTTCTGAAAAACGACCTTTTTACGATAGCCTATGACGTAAAATACAAGCACGTAAAAAATATCCGACAGAAGATAAAGTACAAGGAAGGGTAAATAGGATAGAGCTTTTAAAAATGCAATTGTAAGTTTTTGTCCAAAGGTCTTCATTTGTTTCTGTTTCAGACTGCAAAATTAGAATTTTTTGCTGAAAAGTTCGAGTGCCGTATTTAAATGGCCATGCCCGTTAGTTTGGGCGGGCTACCATGATGCCTGTAAATGATTTTTTTCCGGCCAGGTAGTCTGCAAGAGGTTGATCGGATATGACAACTTTCTCGAGAGCAGAAGATGCATGTAACAGGTGTACCCGGCCATCAACCCAAATCACAAAACCAACATGGGCAATGTCGAGCCCTCGTTGTAATCGCAACGATATCGCCGTTCTGCAATTCCTTCTCGTTCGGTTGAATTTCTGCTTTAGGCAAAAAATACATTTTGCGTTGACTGACTTTCTTTTCTTGCTCTGCAATTTGGCTGATTAGCTCCGGATCCCCTTTTAATACCGGGTAACTATCTGAATGAGTCGACATAAAATTGATTGTTTTTTCGAACGAAGTCTGAAAGTATGGAGAGAGGGGAGAGATTATTTCTTTCTGCTCATTATCGTAAAGCCAGTCTGAGAAATAATGAAGGCGCGAAAGATAACCGTTTCGCTCGCTATTCCGATAACGTATTTTCTCAAGCTGCTTCGCA
>QKCF01000002.1 GCA_003246935.1 Sunxiuqinia sp.
AAGCATCACTGCTGAAGAAGGAAAAGAATTCCTGGCGAACTACCGCTCGGGATTATACGGCTACACTTATTTAGAGTAACCAAAACCTCCACATATTTGCAAAGGCCATTCGCTTCGAATGGCCTTTTTTCGTTTCTCCGGGCAAACAAACGCCTCGCATACATGTTAAATAATTAGTCGATCCCCTCGGAAACAGTTCATATCAACGTTTCTTATTGTAACTTCTGGAGATCTAAAAACAACGACATGATATGAGAAAATCAATCTTTCGTATCCTACCTTTTGTTACTCTGCTTTCATTTTGCTCGCCTGTCAAACCTTCCTTCAGCTTTGAAAAGCTATGCCGCTTACCAAAAGAAGTATCGGAAACGTCAGGGATTGAAATGAAGAACAAAAAAGAATTCTGGACGATGAACGACAGTGGAGGAAAGACCGAAATTTACCTATGCAGTACCTCCGGGAAATTGAAATATACATTAGAAATTGAAAACGAAAAAGACTGGGAAGACCTGGCTCAGGACGAAAATGGTAATCTTTATATTGCAGACACGGGAAACAATGGAAACGATCGACGTAATCTCAGAATATATAAGTTGAAAAACAATGATCTGAAAAAGAACAAGGTAAAAGCAAAAGAAATTCGATTTCGGTATGAAGATCAAACTGATTTTCCGCCTAAACCTGATCAACTTTATTTTGACTGCGAAGCCCTTATTTGGCAGAACCAACATCTTTACCTTTTTACCAAAAGCCGGTGCTGGCCAGCAATCTGTAATGTCTATCGAATTCCGGATACTGCTGGAGAATACGTTGCTCAAAAAGTAGCGAGTTTTACGACCAAATTAAAGCCTGAAAACAATGAACTGATTAACAGCTATTGGATTACTGCTGCCGACATTAGCCCGGACGGAAAGAATTTAGCCTTGCTTTCAAACGATCGGGTGTGGATTTTCAGCGACTTCCATGAAGATCACTTCTTCGAAGGAAAGGACGATGAATATAAGTTGGGTAAAATCTCTCAAAAAGAATCGATCTGTTTTTCGGACAACGCCACTTTGTACATAACTGATGAACAGGACGAAAATAAAAGTGACGGGCGAAATTTATACCAGTTAACAATTCCAGATCATCAATCTCCGTGAGAAATTGATTTTTTTTTCTCAAACCTAAATTTTTCTACCCAACGTGCAGATTCGCACAACGTAAACGACATAAAACAATATAACAAAGCAAACCATGGAAGAAATTGAAAACATTGAATTGACCTTTCTGACTCTGGATGATTATGAAGAGTTAAAGCAAGCAATGATCGAGGCATATAGTAAAATGGCTGAATCCTATTGGGACAAAAAGCATATTGAAACTTTAATCAAAAAATTCCCCGAAGGACAAATTGCCATTAAAGTAAACGGTCACTTTGCAGGTTGTGCCCTTTCAATTATTGTTGACTATTCGAAATTCGAGAACGGCCACACCTACCGTCAAATCACCGGTAATCATACTTTTAATACGCACGACTCTTCCGGCGACATGCTGTATGGAATCGATATTTTTATTCGCCCGCGTTATCGTGGGTTAAGACTAGGCCGTCGATTGTACGACTACCGCAAAGAATTGTGTGAACGCCTCAACTTAAAAGGGATTGCTTTTGGTGGTAGGATTCCGAATTATCACAAGTTTTCGAAGGAAATGACACCCAAACAATACATCGAAAAAGTAAGGAGAAAGGATATTCACGATCCGGTGCTTGACTTCCAAATTTCGAACGATTTTCACCCGGCTCGTATTCTTACAAACTACCTTATCGGAGATAAAGAATCGAAAGACTATGCAGTGCTGTTGGAATGGGACAATATTTACTATGAAAAGCCGACTACCAAAGCGACCACCATCAAAAAAGTGGTACGCCTGGGATTGGTACAATGGCAGATGCGCCCCTATAAAAATGTTGAAGAACTCATGCAACAAGCAGAGTATTTTATCGATGCCGTTTCCGGGTACCGTTCTGACTTCGCGTTATTTCCCGAATTCTTCAATGCTCCGTTAATGGCTGAAAACAATCATTTGGGTGAGGCAGACGCAATCCGGGAACTTGCGTCTTACACAGAGTCACTTGTGCTACGTTTTGCAGAACTGGCCATTTCTTACAACATCAATATCATTACAGGAAGTATGCCTGAACTGGTTGATGGAAAACTATACAATGTCGGTTATCTCTGTAAACGGGATGGAGGTATCGATCGGTTTGAAAAGCTACACGTGACGCCAGACGAAGCAAAAGTATGGGGCCTACAGGGTGGTACTCAGTTAAAAACCTTTGACACCGATTGCGGAAAAATCGGAATCCTGATTTGCTACGATGTCGAATTTCCCGAGGTAACTCGTTTATTAGCCATGGACGGTATGGATATTCTTTTTGTCCCCTACCTTACCGATACTCAGAACGGGTTCTCACGTGTTCGACACTGTGCGCAAGCACGAGCTATAGAGAACGAGTGCTATGTAGCGATTACCGGAAGTGTTGGTAATTTACCCAAAGTACATAACATGGATATTCAGTACGGTCAATCGGTGGTATTTACCCCTTGCGACTTCTCTTTTCCTGCTAACGGAATTAAAGCAGAAGCCACTCCAAACACTGAAATGATTTTAATTGCGGACGTGGATATTGATATGCTCCGCGAGCTGAACCAATTTGGAAGTGTGCGAAACCTGAGGGACCGAAGAACCGATATCTACCAGCTGAAAATGACTTAAATTTGAGATTTGGCTAAAAAGCAAGAAGTCTCGTTCTTAAAATATTTTGAACGAGACTTCTTTGATATATTACTTTGTCATAGCGTCTTAACTCAAGATATTGCTGGCATATTCCTTGGCGTTTGAAACAACCGCATCTTCTTCCGGCTGGCTACTCGCACCATAGAAAACATGTGAAGGCAGCAACTCACAGCCACAATAATGGAATGAAACTGCCATCGGCTTCAACAGATCGTCTAATGTAATTTTACTTTCGTAAGTCTCTTTCGTACCTCCTGTTGACACCGCGAAGCGAATTTTTTTACCTTTCATTTTATCACCGCCAGGACCGAATGCCCAACCGTATGCCAACACCTCGTCGATATACTTTTTAAGTGCAAAAGGCACGTTAAACCAATGCAACGGAAATTGAAAAACAATCTCGTCATATTTTGAAAGCAACTCTTGCTCTGCAGCAACATCAAAATTCAAATCGGGGTATTTTTCATATAAAGAATGAATTTCCAAAGCCTCTGAATGATTGGCTAATTCAGCCACCCAGATACGATTAATCAATGAATCCTTCAAACTGGGATGGGTAACAATAACTAATTTCGACATCTTACTTTTGTTTAAATATTTTCATGTCAAAATTACAAATCAGACTTTTTTATCTGTTATCAATTTGCACTGATGCTTATCACATCGAAAATTTCTCACGATATTCTGCAGGGGTTATCCCTTCGTAACTTTTGAAAAAGCGGGAAAAATTTGGTGGTGCCGAAAAGTTAAATTTGTAACTGATCTCGGCAATAGTCAGCTTCGACAACAACAGTTCGCTTTTACAGACTTGAAGCAAGGTATTACGAACGACAACGTTGGCATTCTCTCCGTAAAATCGCAAGCATAGGTTGTTAAGTTGATTTCGGTTAATCCCCATCATCTCTGCATAATCCTTTACAGTCTGTTTGTTTTGAATATGCTGTTTAAGTAATGTTTTCAACCTGATAATCTCGGTATTCTCGTAGCAACGATCTGACAAGTGATAATATTCACCATAAAGGCGATTCAAATCTAGAAGAAGCTGATACCAATAGGCCTGCAACAAAAACACACTATCAATTTTACTTTTCTTAAGCTCGGATCGAACTACATCATACTGCTGAGTAATCTTAGGCAAACTCTCTTCGACCAGAGGCAGAATCGGTGATTGTTGTTTGTAACTGAAAAAGTGAAGACGATGTAGAAAAGCAGCATCCTTCAAAAAGCCATCTACAAAACCCTCCACAAAAAATAAAACCGAAGAATCCGGGCTGCAGATAATATCCCAGGTACGAACGGTAAATGGATGGATGAAGAGCATACACGGCCCGCTTAATGATAAAGACTCTCCATCTAAACTGACATTCCCTTTCACTTCAGGAAACAGGAAAAGTTCATAAAAAGAAGTTGTATGAGGGTCGCGCAACGAATTACTATAACCTGCAATAGCCTCGAAAGGAAGGCAATCGATCAACTGTTCGTGTCCGTATTTGTCTTTTGTAAAATGAAATGTGAGCATATTCCTATTGCACTTCTTTGAATTCCACACAAAAATAATCAACTTATTAAAATTGACTAAAAAACGAAAAGCCACACCTGTCGAAGTGTAGCTTTGTCTCTCATACTTATAAATCGTTCAAAAAGAAACTAAAAACGTGTCATGGCTATTTTATACAATTACTCCTCGATTAGAATAATCCGTCAACTGACAAGTAACGCTCCCCGGTGTCGTAGCTGAAAGTTACAATACGAGAACCTTTCGGTAGCTCCGGCAATTTCTTCGCCACGGCAGCCAACGATGCACCCGACGAAATACCTACAAACAATCCTTCTTCTTTGGCGGCACGTTTTGCATACTCAAACGCTTCTTCTTTCGAAACCTGAATTGATCCGTCCAGCAGATCCGTCAGCAAGTTTTTCGGAATAAATCCGGCACCAATCCCCTGAATTGCGTGAGGACCAGGAGCACCTCCACTAATTACAGGCGAAGCATCCGGCTCAACAGCAAATGCTTTCACATTCGGAAATTTCGCTTTAACGACATCACTCACACCCGAGATATGACCTCCTGTACCAACTCCGGTAATCAGATAATCAAAACCTTCCGGAAGATCAGCAATAATTTCCTTTGCTGTTTTCTTGCGGTGAGCATTGATGTTTGCCACATTGTCAAACTGAGAAGGAATCCACGCGTTGCCATTTTCAGCAGCAATTTCTTCGGCTTTTGTAATCGCACCTTTCATTCCTTTTTCCTTCGGTGTCAAAACCAATTCTGCACCATAGGCTGTTAAAATACGGCGTCGCTCAATTGACATTGATTCAGGCATTACCAAAATCAATTTATAACCTTTCACGGCAGCAACCAAAGCTAAACCAATCCCCGTATTGCCAGATGTTGGCTCCACCAAAAGTGTATCTTTATTGATGATGCCCTCAGCTTCTGCAGCTTCGACCATCTCCAGCGCGATGCGGTCTTTAATACTGCCTCCCGGATTCGTTTTTTCTACTTTAACATACACTTCATAGTCTGAAGGGAACAGACGGTTTAAACGTACTAGCGGCGAATTGCCAATGGTTTCCAAGATGTTGTTAAATTTCATTTGTCTTTGTTTTATAGGGTTCTTAAAAAAATTTCAAAAAAAAAAGCCTTCCCGATCGGGAAGGCTTTTATATATACGTTGTATGAATATACTTAGTCAAGTAGACATATACCTTCCCCATTTTGCATTTGCATACAACAATACATACACATATGGAAGAAGTTTGCAGTCATTTTTCTTTTTTGTTTATCTGGAACAAATCTAAATAAAATATCCGAACAACAATGACTTTTATCAAATTAATTTCGATAAAACAGCCATTTTACAATTTCCTTAAGGTTAACTTTCTTTCCGTACATCAAAATTCCTGTACGATAAATCCTCCCGGCAATCCATATTGTACCAACTATCGAGATAAGCAAAATTACCATGGACAACAGTAATTCCCAGACCGGTACCCCAAAAGGCACCCGCACCATCATTATAATCGGAGAAGTTAACGGCACCATTGAAGCCCAGAAAGCCAATGCCCCTTCCGGATTTTTGACGACAGGAAACAAGATAAAGATTGAGAAAATCAGCGGAAGCATAACCGGCAACATGAACTGTTGCGCATCCTCATCCTGATCGACTGCAGATCCTATTGCTCCCATAAACGAGGCATACATAAAGCATACATAAAAAAGCCACCAAGGAAATAAAAGATGAACGTAACGGCAATCATCCACAAATTCAGACTATTTACTTTATCGATGATATCCAAAGCCATATTTTGCTGTTGCTCCTGCACCACCGACGATACCGACATGCCTGGTGCACTCATCAAATCGTGGCTGCTTTGTACGGATTGCATCGCGTCTCCTCCAGCGAAAGCCTGTACTCCGGAGATTACAGCTCCTCCGATAATCACCCAGAACAAAAGCTGTGTTAAACCAACCAAGCCAATACCGATGATTTTACCAAACATCAATTGCATAGGTTTAACCGAGGAAATAATAACCTCAACAATACGGTTGGTCTTTTCCTCCATGACACCCCGCATAACCATCATACCATACATCATTACAAACATATAGATCACAAAACCGGCAATATAGCCAACGATCATCGCTATCTCGGTGGAGCTTTTCACCGACTCTCCTTTCTCGCCAACCTTGATTGTTTCAACATTGATATGAGTATGTGTGGCAGCTAGTTTCTCCTCCAAATCCGGAACACCGACTTCCTTGATTACCTGTTGCTTTTTATCCGACTCCAAAATTTGCTCCAGCTTATTATCAATCATGTTTTTAATGTCGATAGTCACCTGCTTATTCGAAAATACCTGTGCCCTATTGGCACTTAAAATATTAGGCGGGATAAACAACACGGCATAAAATTGGCTATTCTTAATATCATCCCGAACGCGCGCATACTCCTCTTCCGGAATAAAATGAAACTTGGTATACTCGGTGCTTCCCAAACGCCCAAGAAAAATTCCGGTTGCGTCGTACACGGCAATTGTTCGTTCTTCGTGGTCATCCTGCATGGCCAACCAAGCCGGAAGAACTGTCATTGCAGCAAAAATAAACGGCACTAACAGGGTCATGATAATGAATGACTTCTTGCGAACACGGGTGAGGTATTCACGTTTCAAAATTAACAGTGCTTTATTCATGGCTTAGTTCTTCTGGTTAGCTTGTTCGACAACTTGAATAAATACCTCGTTCATACTGGGGATTACCTCGCGGAAAGCCGACACATCCAGGTTAGATGTTAGCTTCTGAAGGATCTCACGGTTGCTTTCGCCATCCGACTTGCGAAACTTCAGGCGCTGACGGTTACCTCTAATTTCGCTTTCGAATAACTGAAATCCATTCATATTAAATAGTGCACTTTGATCGCTCAAATCAGTTGTTTCAATTTCATAATCGCCAAGCTTGTATTGCTCTTTGACATCGAAAATATTGCCATCCAAAACTTTTTTTGATTTGTTGATTAAAGCAATATGGTCGCATATTTCCTCGACCGATCCCATATTATGGGTTGAAAAGATGATCGTGGCTCCCTGATCACGTAGCGCGAGGATTTCATTTTTTAGCAGATTGGCATTGATTGGGTCGAATCCACTGAAAGGCTCATCAAAGATCAGCAATTTGGGTTCGTGAATCACCGTCGTAATAAATTGCACCTTCTGCGCCATCCCTTTCGATAACTCTTCCACCTTCTTGTTCCACCAAGGTTGTATCTCAAACTTATCGAACCACTTTTTCAGGTTGCGCAGGGCATCGCGGCGCGACATGCCTTTAAGCTGAGCCAGGTACAGTGCCTGCTCGCCCACCTTCATCTTCTTGTACAACCCTCGCTCCTCTGGCAAGTAACCGATATACTGAATATCGGATGCTTTCACCTTTCGCCCCATCAGGTAAATTTCACCCGAATCAGGGGCTGTAATTTGATTGATAATCCGGATGAGGGTTGTTTTACCGGCACCATTTGGTCCAAGCAAACCAAACACCGATTGCTCCGCTACTGCGATGCTCACCCGGTCGAGCGCTCTGTGCCCGGCATAATCCTTAACAACGTCCTCCGCTTTAAAGAGTTCCATAACTTTGAGATAGATTTTCTGTTAATCGAATAAGAGATATACTTTATGATTAGCTCAAAGTTAACAAAACAACGTATCACCGCCCAATGCAATCGGTGAACAAGCGAAAAAAACAGATGAAGACACAGAGAAGACCTATCTCAGACTAATTAACACGTGTTACCCCACCCGACACGACAAACTTCATAGCCTCGGCCGGCGGCATATCCAGCTTTTTAACAGCCGATGCTTCAACCATATACAATTGTCCGGAAAAGGCGTAGGAATGTGGGAAATACACCGCAACCATTCCTGACATATCGAGTTCGTCAAGGTTTGGTTGCGTTAGAAAGCCCATCCGCCATTGGTTATTTTCTTTGTTAAGACACACCATCACCGGCGTATTAAATTTTTTTTCTTTGCCTACAAATGCCGAAAACAGGTCGACTAGTGAACTGTAGATCAGATTCAGCAAAGGAGTGCGTTTAAGAATACCCTCCCAAAGCCTTTTCACCGGGTTGAGAACAATATACTGACCAACAAAGCCTAGCAAAGTCAGCAGAAAAAATAAAATAAGTACACCAACACCGGGTACAATGTGCCCCAGCCACGATTCCAACATCCTTCGCAGGAAGCCATCGATTAGATCGAAGGTGAACCAGATAAAGTAAATGGTAAGCGCTATTGGGGCTACCAAGACCACGCCCTGCATGAAATAGGTGACAAGCCGTTTCATTGTTAATTTTTTTGAGATAAATAGTACTGCAAATTACGTATTCTGAAGTTATCCACTATTAGTGCAATCCGAAAAGTAATATTTTATAAATTTTCATACGCTTATTTATTGTTGGATTAATCTTCATATTTTTTTATAAGATCTTTTATATGTCCGTCAGATGATGTATTTTTTTAACGGTCAATATTATTTTGCCTTTGGGCATTGGTGATTAATACTTCTGTTTCATCTCATTGTGTAAATCCTGCTTAAGATATGGAAGATAAACAATCAACATTCCGGATTCCTGCTTCTGTGTGGCCCGTAGATTGGGGCAAAAAACACGGCATGTATTTTTATCTGGAAGAAATCGAGAAGTTAAATGGGGCGAAAGTTCAGGTTCATAATTTTGGAGAAATGATCATGCTAAGCTCATACTCTTATCTCGGACTTTTAGGACACCCCCGTATAAACAAAGCTTCAAAAGAAGCAACGGAGAAATACGGAACGGGGACACATGGTGTCCGTTTGCTGGCGGGATCTACTTCGCTTCACGAAGAACTGGAACAGCTAATCGCAGCATTCAAAAAGACTGAGACAGCAATTGTTTTTCCCAGCGGATATGCTGCAAATGTGTCGACTATATCCGCATTGATGAGACGGAACGATTTGGTTATTTGTGACAAACTCAACCATGCCAGTATTGTTGATGGTTGCCTGTTGTCCGGTTCCCAATGGGTCCGTTACAAGCACAACGACATGAAACATCTGGAAGAATGCCTGCGAAAGGCGGGCCATAGACAGAATAAGCTGGTTGTGATCGATGCAGTGTTTAGCATGGACGGAGATATTGCAAATTTACCGGAGATAAGCGAGCTGTGTCGGAAATACGGAGCATTGCTGATGGTGGACGAGGCGCATTCGATTGGTGTATTGGGAAGTACAGGTAACGGAATTGAAGAGTATTTTAATCTTAAGGGGCACCATATTGACTTGAAAATGGGAACATTGAGCAAAACAATCCCGGCGATGGGAGGATATGTTGCGGGAAGTGAAAACTTGATTCAATTTTTACAACACAATGCTCGAGGGTTTATTTTTTCGGCAGCATTAGCACCACCTTTGGTTGCAGCGTCAATTGAAGCTATCAAACTAATCGAAAGTGAGCCGGATCGAATTCGGCAATTATCTGTTAATTCTGAATATTTCAGGAACAAATTGAGAGAACGAGGATTTAATCTGCTGAAATCAGAAACCCCGATTAATCCCATTATTTGCGGCGATGATGTGAAGGCTTGGGAATTGGCTAAATTTTGCTGGGAACGGGGTCTCTTTGTACATGGCATTCCATCGCCGGTAGTGCCCAAAAATCTCGCACGTTTACGGGCGATTGTTACAGCGGCTCATACAACAAAGGATTTGGATTACTGTATTGAAACAATCACCAAGGGAGGGAAAAAGTTCGGGATTATTTGAAGTCAATTGACAGAATTACATTAAAGAATAATCTTCAAACAATAGCTCATTTGAAATTTTATCAACCAATGGCTGATTGTTTTTCAGCCTTATTATCCATACATTCGATTTTAAACGAAACTTTGGCATATGAGCAAGTAATTTATTCTAAGGGTCTTTCGGATGAAGCACAAGTGTTAAAAAGCTAAATTGCTCCTTGTAGATCTAGGATCAGGCATAATTCAATAATTTCTGCAGTTGTTTTGATTGGCCTTCAACAGCACCTATTCCTTTTAGATTCATTAGACGAATCGGTTCTCCCTCTTTAGGAAGGTAATAGAAAAGAAATATTGGGTATAGCTTTCTTCCCAACTCACTTATGATTGATTGCAGAAAAGGCAAACTTGTTACAACGTTTTGTTTTCAGGCTCATTTGATCTGCCATACTGATAGCCGCGATAATTCGGCCATCCTCACTGATTATAAGATTGATTTTTTCTTTTTAATCTTCCGGACAAGTTTTCTGCATTAAAGTATAGTTTTTTCCTTGTTGATTATAGAACCTGCAGCCTCCACCAAGCCTGCATCATCGCCTACCTGCCTTATAATTTGAGAACAGGCGCTCTTATTAAGCCGGGGAAGAATTTGATAACTCTGAAACTGCCCCACACTTCTAAACTTTGGAATTCCTGTCCTTCCTGGAAGAAAGGCTTCAACCTGAGAATTTCCTTTCATTTTTGTGCATATTAAAATATCAGCTCCAACCTTGTTAAGCCTGTCTTTTAATTCGCGAACCAATAGAAAAGCAAACCTGGTTTTGGAAAGGTCCGGATACACCCTAAAATCACAAATATAATAGATTGGAATCTGAGCATCGAGCAAAAATTCGGCTGCGAGCTGACTGCAATGCAGCCTAAAATCTCATTATCCTGTTCGGCTACCAATATAATAAATGGTCCCCGATCGTTGATTAATGCAAAAAAATCGGGGGAACGTTTTATCCGTAGTCCGATATCTCCCTGCATGCTTGTTAGCGCTGTTAGTTTCAGCAGAGCTTTATTGTCTGATTGGCGGGCATCACGTATAATCATTTCGTTTGATTCAAATGGTCAAAGAAATACAGATCCATCGTCTTTCGGTTATTGGAAGCGAATAACGCCATCTGGTCTGCATAATGTGGACTTTCAGGATTCTCCGAACTTCCAAACGGAACAACTGACTCTACTTTAACCTTTGGCTGGCTGTATCGGACGGCGAAGATGTAGGAATCGCCTATATCCATCTTTATTTTGCCATTTTTATGCTTGGTACAAAAGGTTGCTGCTATGTTTTCAGGCAACCCGCCAATAGGTATTTCTTGCTGACCTCTAACCAAAAACTGAACTTCAGATAAAGGTAGCTCAAGTGTGCCAAAATGCCGGATCATATGTTTTTGTGTTTTTCGAAAACAACTCACAAATACCCTTTCTGTGAGTTTATTACATTGTCCCATCCTAAAGTTTTCTTCCAGATAATGAACCATATAATAACAGAGAATTGCAAAAAACGAAGCCTGCTTGTTGTCCTTGTCTGCCCGTTTGTTCCACTTTTTGATGACGACCACCCCAGGCTGAAGATCAGGGTATGCTGAATCACAAACGGCAAGTAGTTCCTCCAAATTTTCCAGAAAAAAGGTGTACAATGTTTCACTTGCAAATTGTCGGTCGTACTTCCAATCCATTACTTCTGCAAAATTCAGCTTTTTGTTCTGCGATTCCTGTAAAAGCTCCCGAAACCGAAGTCCCCGATTACTTTCTTTCAAAATAAAACCAAAGGTGGGATCAAAATCTTCAGCATTGAGGTTTTCATTCGGTTGCGTTGCAAAGAATGGCGGATTGTTTGTATTGTAAAGAATTCCGCAGCTGGGGTTTTCCAGCTGAGGTAAATCGGTCAGCGGGTGAAAAACAGGCGTCCATATATTTTTCGCAGAGGTACCCTCTAAGACATTATTTGAAGAAGAAACTTGATCACGAAACGGGAATAAGCCATTACTGATCATAAATTGATTGTCATTTTTGTCGAGATACAGGATGTTTTGACAGGCAAGTCCCTGCATGTTTAAAGCCTGCTTAAACTCACTCAATGTTTTTGCTTTGCCCATGCGGTAATACTGTTCAGCAGCCTTTATCGCGTATTTTGCTGAAAAATTCACAGCAAAATAGCCTTTTTTATTTTTTATGGTAACGCCAAATTTACTCCGGTAAAATGTTCTTTTAAACGGTATCCGAATCTGGCCGAGATGCACTTTGGTTTTGAATTGAATTGGCTGTAATATTTCATACTCATTATCGATTCGGTACTCATTTTTATCGTTCGGATTAATTTCAAGTTTGCAGGTATCCCAAAACTTTGCATAGTTGTTTGTATAGGTCCATGAGTGATGAGGGGTTACCCCCAAAAGCGGAGTAATCGCCGGAGTGTATACTGCACCAACTATATTCCATCCCTGGTTACTACATAAATGGGCTTCGTAAAACGACCAAGGGCCTTCTATGGGCTGATGAACATTTGAGATTAAAGTTGGAATACCGTCATTCATAACTTTACCGCTATAACAGAACGAATTAGATCCGGAAGGAAGTTTTTCCATTCTGTTTCCGGCAACCTTCCCCAATTCGTATATGGCACCTGAAGTAAATGTTTGAAAAAGAATGTATCCCTTAAGAATGTCGATTTCCGAAATGGGGAACAAATCTTTGAATTGAACTTTATCTCGGTTGTTTTGGGCAAAATCATTCAATCCGTTTTTTGCGGCTTCAAGAATGGTTATGAATTCAGAAGAAAGATCGTTTTTCCGAGCTTCTTCGAGTTTGCAATCGGCAAAAACCAGAAAAACCAGAATATCGGCACCGATACCTTTGATTCCTTTCATTTCTGCCGACCTCCCTTTAATTGTCATAAATCCTTCCTGTATCGAAGCAAACTGATCCTCCGCCCTGGCTTGAGCTAATCCGTAAACTGCGTCGGCATCTGTTTTTCCCCAAATATGCGGCACTCCCCATTGATCCCGTTCAATTCTGTATTGGTATTTTTTCCCCCCTTGATTCTGTTCCATTCCGGATTTATTGACGTTTATAAATTATAGGTACCAGCGAGTAAAAAGGATAGCGATCGGTTGATGAATATATCTTGCAGGATTTCTAATCTGTGGAAGGGAAACCGAAATGTACTGCGAGTCAATGTGACCGTTGATTATTTCACCGGACTCATTTCTGTCTGTCTTTTGATAGTAAGGTAGTTCACCCAATGAGCCTACGTTTTCCGTAGAAAGTTTGATGGGGGATTCAATGATTTTATCAAAAAAAATCTGTTGTATGTCAAAACCATGATTATTATACATGTTGAATTATAATATATTAGGTTGACTCCTAATCCTAAATTACGGAATTCCATAATAAGAATGGATGTTTGATAAAACTTTTGTTACTGGGAAATTTGCAAAGTACTGTAGAATGCGGGCTTCTTAATGTCTTTCGTACAGGCTTCGCAAGTCGTTGACTCACAAAAAGGGCAAGAGTGAACATCGCCGTTGGTGTCAATAAACAGAAATCTTTTACCCCCGCCAAAACAGCCGGTTCTACGCATGGAATAACCGCCATACAGAACAACCGGCCAATCGCGATACGCTGATTTCGAATTAATATCCCTGTAAAATTGCTCTATTTCTTCGATTTGTTGTTGTGAAAGATCGATATCCCTCTGTTTAAAACGACCTGCCTGCTTGGGATCCAAAAGTTGAATGAATTGAGCATTCATTTGCTTCGCCATTCCGGCGTATTGCCAGAGATTTTCAGTGCTCACAAATTCCTTGGTGGCACATATTGATAAACAAAGTAACAGACCAGCTTTCTTGACGTTTTCAGCAGCCTCTGAGGCCCATTTAAAAGACCTGCCGTTGTCCCTGAATGTATTATGCTTTTCCGGCAGCCAATGATCGATGCTTATAAAGACTCCGGTTACACCGGCAGTTTTAATTTTCTCGACATTTTCGGGAGTAAGGTTATAGCCCGAGCTCAATATCCAATAGTCAATTTTCTCGTGACTATCACTAATTAGTTCCGGGATTTGATCGACCATGGTCATCGGCTCGCCCCCACTAAGTAAAATCTGGCTGACTCCCGAATCCTGATAGTACTGAAGGATTCCTTTCAACCTTTCAACCGACATTTCATTTGGTGTCCTCATACGATCCCACTCAGAACAGTGCATACATCTCAACGGACATTGTTTCGTAATCGCGAAAATGATAAATTGTAACATCGATCCCCGATGCCGGACGCCGAAAACCTCCTCAAGTTCGGCACGCATCAGCTTCTTATATGCCTCGGATGGCCATCCGGGAACATGCAATCGAAAAAAGTATCGGTCTTGAGACCGATAGATTTTCCGAATGCCAATATTTTCGTAAAAAGTTAAATCGTACCACGACCTCAGTTGCTGCAATTTTTTGAATACACGGAATGGATTAGAACAAATCTTTAATGCCATAGAGATTAAGTGGAAGCTAATTCTTGCCCTAATCCATTCGGTTTGTAATCGGTTGAGCCGAGTCCGCATATTTGTTATTTTTTATCGATATTCAGTTTGTCCCCACCAGACTATAATAATTTTCATGCACGAAACGAGTAAATCTTCCCGGCAAATTAAACTGATACATATAAACCAGTGAATGCCCTTCATTCTTATTTCCAATTATTTTGTAGTGCCCCTTACTATTCAAAAAAATGCATCGGTTCATTTGGCTTTGCAACTCAGGTGCATTAAAAATGATTTCGGTTTCATCGCCAACAGCAGGTTGAACGAGGTATTGATTGTCATCATTAGCCAACAGCCCCAGCACATCTTCGCCGTTTTGATCGACCGCTGATTCTGGTTTCAGAGTTAATTGTCCGAGCTGTAAATTGGCGCCGAAGTCCATTTGAACCTGGTCAATTTCCCAAAATGCTTTCCCCGAAGTCAATTTGATTTTCATGGTTTCGCCTGACAGATTATTTGGTATCGGAATATTCAAAACATCATTTCGAAATGCCATGGGTCCACAAGGATTGAAACAATCAATGTATCTCCAATGCCCGTTTACCTCCATATAAACTTCCAATGGGAATTTCTGCTCTGACTTCCACTGGCTTAGTTTCTTCCCCGACTTCCGGCTTACAATGCTATACCACTGCTCATAATTATCGCCATACATTTGGGTGTATTTCAACAGAGCATAGTCAAGCAAAATAGAATTTCGTGCCCTGATGAAAAGTTTACACTTCTTGCTTTGTTCCGGGCGGTTAAATGTAAATACCAGTTCATCCGTGTAACTGTTTGAGTTGATCTCCGGAACAGAAAAGTAACTGACACCATCTGCTACTGAAACTTTGTCCAACTGCTGTTGTCCATGATCATCCACAACCGATAGCGGCAACTGAAGAGAAGTCCCGAATTGTGGTTCCCCGTGTTTGTCCATGACCACAAAGGTATTTTGAGGGCAGTCAATAATTTTCAACCATGTTAGGTTTGTATTTTGAATTTCTTTGTTTTGGTTATTTAAAAACAGATGATATTTCCCGTCGATCGGTTTTAGCCCTGTAAGAAGCATGTAATCGTTTCTTTCAAGGCTTGGGAAAATCGAACCTGCGTATGCCTCACCTTCGAAGGTGAATTGGGTTCCATCTGTTGTAAAAACAAACGGACAGGACGTATACTCCGAATTAGGTGAAGTAGGAGGAGGTGGTGCTGGTTCAGAACTGGAACTTGATGCGGCAATGATTGCTATTGCTGTGCCGATGACGATTGGAGGACCAATCCATGAAAACAATGTGGCTGCTTTGTTTTTGTCTGTGATTTCAATCTTATTGATGTAAATCGTCGAAATATCCAATGAATCATACAGTTGAAACGGTTGGTCCACATAGAAATGTACCATATTGGCAATTTCGGAATTATCCAACTTGGCATTCTTATGATATCTGTGCTTTTCTAAAATAGTTTCCGGGCTCTCCAAATTTTTCAACGTGGCAGACGGAATGGTATCAACCCAACCTTTTAGATGATTATCGACGATGTAAGGATCTTTCAGAAGACATTTCGTATCAAGATAGTGGACAATAAACATCTTATTCTCATCCTGAAATTTCAGTATATCCTCATTCTGTAATTGATCTGATTCTGATACTTTGTAGAAATGCTGAAAACAACCGTATGAAAAGGAAAGCAGAAGAAAAAAGGTCAAAATTCGAATTTGGGTTCGACGTTGTAGAATATTGGTGTTTAACTTTTTCATGACTGTACGTATTACTGATACTACTAATTTGCACACACGATAACTATACAAGTTATCGAAACAGAGTTTAACAAGAATCGGCTTTAAGTGTCGAGTGCTTATACGCCTGAACACGAAATTATGATACAGCCGCATGACCTGCAAACCAATAAAAACGTGTCCTCACCAAATGTTAAATATTTTCTCATGGGTGATTTATTGTGTATTTACCTGCAAAATCTTTTATATGTCAGGTAGATGTGGTAATTTGAACGATGTAAAATTCATTTCATCTTTTCATGAAATTTGATATTTCAGTTCCGTCTAACCTTTATTAAATAAATTAATTATGAAAAAACTTATTGCTGAGTTTATTGGAACTTTTTGGCTTGTTCTTGGCGGTTGCGGAAGCGCCGTATTAGCTGCAGCATTTCCAGGATTGGGGATTGGTTTTGCAGGTGTTGCTTTAGCTTTTGGATTGACTGTTTTAACAATGGTTTATGCGATTGGACACATCTCAGGCTGTCACCTAAATCCGGCAGTCTCAGTTGGACTATGGATCGGAGGTCGTTTTGAGGTGAAAGACCTGATTCCATACATAATTGCTCAAGTTCTCGGAGGTATTGCTGCCGCTGCTGTACTTTACATTATAGCCAGTGGGAAACCGGGATTCGAAATGGGTGGATTTGCAGCTAACGGCTACGGAGAACACTCTCCCGGAGGCTACAGTTTACTATCTGCGCTTGTGTGTGAGGTTGTAATGACGTTCATCTTCCTAATTGTAATATTGGGGGCTACACACCCCAAAGCACCGCAAGCATTGGCCGGAGTAGCCATTGGTCTTGCATTAACTTTGATTCACCTGATTTCAATCCCTGTGACAAACACATCCGTGAATCCGGCACGTAGCACGAGTCAGGCTTTGTTCGTTGGAGATTGGGCTTTAGGACAATTGTGGTTGTTTTGGGTTGCTCCTATTATCGGAGCAATTTTGGCAGGCTTAGTCTACAAATATCTGGCACCCGTAAAAGAATAACTGATAAAATACCAACAAAAAAACCGCTCCAGATTACGGAGCGGTTTTCTTTATTTATTTTCAAATTACGCTTTGTATTCGTCCCAGTGTTTGATCGCAATATCATCCATTTTGTATTTGCATACTGCATAGATGAATGCGCTTGCGACACGGGCATTAGTGATCAACGGGATGTTGTAGTCGATCGCACTACGACGGATCTTATACCCGTTGCTCAACTCACGTTTCGAGTAGTTTTTCGGAATATTCACCACAAGGTCAATTTTCTTATCACGCATATATTCAATGGTATTCGGCTGCATATCTTCTTCATCCGGCCAGTGCAACATGGTTGAGTCTACCTGGTTTTCACGCAAGAATCGGTGCGTACCTTCTGTTGCAAAGATGTTGTAACCACGTTCCTGCAACAACTTAGCACTGTTTAATAATTCCAGTTTCGAGCGGGCTGGACCAGAAGAAATCAACACATTTTGCTTCGGTATGCGATAACCAACCGATAGCATCGATTTCAGGATCGCTTCATAGAAGTTCTCACCGATACAGGCAACCTCTCCTGTCGATGACATGTCAACCCCCAATACCGGGTCAGCATTCAACAAGCGGTGGAAAGAGAATTGCGGTGCCTTCACCCCAACATAATCCAATTCGAACAGCGATTTGTCCGGCTTGGTGTACGGAACCCCCATCATCACTTTCGTAGCAATTTCGATCATATTGATTTTCATCACTTTCGAAACAAATGGGAAGCTTCGCGATGCACGCAGGTTACATTCGATTACTTTGATGTCGTTATCCTTAGCCAGGAATTGCATATTGAACGGACCTGAAATCTCGAGTGCCTTAGCAATCTCGCGCGAGATTTTCTTGATACGGCGGATTGTTTCAACATACAATTTTTGCGGAGGGAATACGATCGTTGCGTCACCCGAGTGCACACCGGCAAACTCAACGTGCTCAGAGATTGCGTAGGCAACCATTTCACCTTTATCAGCAACTGCATCAATCTCAATCTCTTTCGCTTGTTCGATGAACTCGGTAACAACTACCGGGTGTTCTTTCGATACGTCGGCCGCCATTTGCAGGAAGTGCTCCAGCTGATCCGGGTTAGATACCACGTTCATTGCTGCACCTGAAAGTACATATGAAGGACGAATCAGCACCGGATAACCAACAGTTTCGATGAATTTGTAAATATCTTCGATGCTGGTCAGCTCGCTCCAGCGTGGCTGGTCTACTTTTATCTCATCCAACAGGGCGCTGAATTTTTTACGGTCTTCAGCGTTATCAATTTTCAAAGCAGATGTACCTAAAATTGGAACATTCTGCCTGTAAAGTTTCATTGCCAGGTTGTTCGGAATCTGTCCACCCACTGAAACGATTACCCCTTTGGGGTTCTCCATTTCCTGGATATCCATTACACGCTCAAATGACAACTCGTCGAAGTACAATCGGTCACAAGTATCGTAATCAGTACTTACTGTTTCCGGGTTGTAGTTGATCATGATTGCACGGTAACCTTCCTTACGGACAGTGTTAATTGCATTCACAGAACACCAGTCGAACTCAACCGAGCTACCGATACGGTAAGCACCCGATCCTAAAACAACAACAGATTTGCCATCGTTTTTGAAATCAACATCGTGCTCCGAACCGTGATATGTCAGGTACAGATAGTTGGTTTGCGCCGGATATTCACCAGCCAAAGTATCAATCTGCTTTACAAATGGCCTAATGTTTCTGGTTTTACGGTATTCACGAACCTTCAATAAACCATCATTGATTTCCTTGTTCGAGCACTCCATCACCAAGCGGGCAATTTGGAAGTCTGAGAAACCTGCCTTTTTAGCGTCCAACAGCAAAGTATCATCCACGTCTTCTATCGTTGATTTTTCGCTCAACTCATTCTTAAGTGTATCAATATTTTGAAGCTTCTGCAAGAACCAGCGGTCGATCTTAGTTTTATCGTGGATTTGATCAACAGTATAACCTTTCGCAAAGGCCGCTGCAATCGCGAAAATACGGCGGTCAGTCGGATTGATCAGTTCTTCATCAATTTGGTCGATAGTGATTTCGTCTTTATTTCCAACGAAACCGTGCATACCAACGCCAACCATACGGATACCTTTCTGAATAGCTTCCTCGAAACTGCGACCGATGGACATAATCTCACCCACCGATTTCATTGAGCTACCCAGGTTTTTAGATACGCCGCTGAATTTATTTAAGTCCCAACGCGGGATTTTACATACAACATAGTCCAGTGCCGGCTCGAAACAAGCAGTTGTAACTTTGGTTACCGAGTTTTTCAGCTCGTGCAAACCATAGCCTAAACCTAATTTGGCTGCAACAAAAGCCAATGGATAACCGGTTGCTTTTGAAGCTAAAGCCGATGAACGAGACAGTCGGGCATTCACCTCAATCACGCGGTAGTCTTCCGAGTTCGGGTCAAGCGTAAACTGTACGTTACACTCACCGACTACACCGATGCGGCGAATAATTTTGATTGCAATCTGACGTAGTTTGTGGTATTCTGAGTTTGAAAGGGTCTGAGATGGAGCAACAACGATTGACTCACCGGTGTGGATACCCAGCGGGTCAAAGTTTTCCATGTTACAAACCGTGATACAGTTATCGTATTTATCGCGTACTACTTCGTACTCAACTTCTTTCCATCCTTTCAACGATTCT
>QKCF01000197.1 GCA_003246935.1 Sunxiuqinia sp.
TTTCGGGCTTGTTGCATTTTCTGATCCAGCTCGAACAACTCGTAATAGTAGGCTTTTTCCTGTTCGTTGGTGGTAATAATTTTGTGCATTCCGCCATTTTGAATAACAACACGGCGCTCGGCCTGAAGTATCAGCAACGGATCGTGCGTAGCCATCAGCACTATTTTATCCTGGCTGACTAAAAGCTCCAGAGCTTTACGCTTATCCACCCCTGCATTTTCAATCTCATCAATCAGCACAATCGGCGCTTGGCCAATGCAAGCCACATCCGCAATCATCAGGGCTCGCGACTGTCCACCGCTTAAGAAGGTAACAGGCGTATTCGGTAGAAAACCTTCCCCGGAAAGCTCATTCGCCAACGCAATCACTTCAGCTACCTTCTCTTCTGAATTTTCGAGGAAGCGGCTTTGCGCATGCAACAACAAAAAGCTTTGCACATCCATATCGAGTACAAAGTTCATATTTTGGGTAATCTGGGCGATCAGCTTGCCTCCATAACTACTTTTCAGATTTTCGTCCGGCAACTCGCCGTTCAAAAGAATCCTGCGTTTGGTCGGGGTGTCTTCATTTGCCAGCCATTCAATATCAGCCAATAAGCGGCTTTTGCCCGATCCTGTAGGACCAACGATACAGGTAATTTCGCCTGGTTTTATCAGCAAACTACAAGCTTCTTGTTTTCCCAGTTTATTGTTTCCGGGTAAAACTTCCAGCGATTGTATCTGTTGCACCAACTCTGCCTGTTCCATTCCTTCCACATAATCAACAAAAAGCGTTGTCAGCTCTTCTGAAGTTGTTTCAAAATCAGTCCAAAACTCTGCATTAACCTTCGCAATAGTCTCCTGAAAGCTGTATCCATTGATTTCCAAGTGATAGACCTGCAGAAAATCGCCAACCATCGGGCATTGTTTTACCAACTCGGCTAAAGGACGATCGAGAATAGAGTTTGAATCGCTCATGACAGTTTTATTTTTCGGTTTAAGCCTACCTGGAAATCTTCGCCAACACGGGTTTCACCCAAACAATACGAGCATAAGGCTGCCGGCATTGAAAAGCGTAGCTTCAGGGTTTCAGCATCCTGCACTCCTTTAGCCAAACCAATCATTCGGGCCAGCTTATCGGCTCCCTGACCGGTAATACCATTAATGAACAACACGGTTGCTTTGGGATTTACTTGCTGTATTTTAAAACGGAAAACTTCACGCTCGGCCTGCGACACCAAGTCACTCTTGGTAACCACAACCACATCCGCCAGCTTCAGCATAGGACCTGTTTTTAGCGGAGTATTGATACCGCTCAGGTTATCGAGCACACAAATGGCCATCATCTCTTTCAGGTGCGGAGCACAACGATTGCAAAGACCAGCACTTTCTGTAACCAACGTATTAAACTTATTCTGTCGCGCCCAATCGAGGCAAGCTTCAATATTGGATACAAAATAATGATCAGGACATAGATTTCCAGCAATACCGGTTTGAGCAGTAATCCCGGCTTGCGTGTATCGCTCTTCGTCCAGCGAGCTGATGCAGTCGAACTTGATGACACCGCACTGCGCTTTCAGCCCCTCAACACTCTCAATCATCTTTAGGATTACCGAGGTTTTCCCCGAGGATGGCGGGCCGGCTATTGTAATCAGGCGAATCGGCTCCATAGTTCATTCAGTTTTTGGTGAAACGATCGTCCGAACGTTGACTTTGAGCCATATGTTCATCTTTTTCATCCAACCACCCGGACAATGCATCGGGACGATTGTCGGTTTGACGGAAGAAGGGTTTTATATCCAGCAGAGGTGTTTCATCCAGCATATCAGCTCCTTCAAAATAAACCTTATTACCGTCCACTTTGATCAACTTTACAGTGGACAAGCCAATGGCACATGGACGTTTCGGTGAACGAGTGGCAAAAATACCGTGTTCCTTATTGTCCATAAATGGTTTTACCATCAGATTGTAGCCTTCCACCTCGTGCAGGTGATATATCAGAGTAATATGAGAGAAACCGTCCAGATCGGTCAGTCCTTCCTGTAAATCAGGCTTCAACTCAATAACGCCCTCAACTCCTTTAGCGCCGACCGGTTGAATAGGCATGTTCACCAGACTTTGGTGAGGCGTTCGAATCAACCCAATGGGCTCAAAACATATTTTATTCAATTCGTTTTCATTCATACTACTGCTTTCTGTTTCCACACTTCCATAAATACATCACGGATTTCATCCTTCAGTTTCCCAATATCGTGTTTATTTAAGAAATCCCAACCCAACCATTTCACAGATTCGGGCAAGGTATTCTCCACATCAGGATGGATAGACGGGAAATAGCGGCCAACCAACATCTCTCCCACTTCTTTCGACAGAAGAAAGTTGAGCAGTGACTCGTGCTTTTGCATCGCAGACTTACGAACCATCATAAATACAGGACTCGCGATGGCACCATCCTCAGGCCAAAGCAGTTTCACTTTCGGGTTCTTGATCTTCTTTGCAAAAAAATAAGGCATGATGTAAACTGTCGCAGCATCTTCCCCTCCCTTATCGGCCAGCTTCACCATTTCTGCGGGATGCTTACCTGTTCGGATATTTCGGGCCATTTGGCGAATGGCATCAAACCCATGATCTTTATAAAAAGGCAACATGACGGCATTACAGAAGAAATCATCCTCGCCACGCATTATAATCTCATCCTCAAAATCGTCGGTCAGCAAATCCGACCAGCTTTTCGGCATCGGCTTTGTTCCAAGCCGCTCGGTATCTACAGCCATCACCAGCATATTGGCAGTGAGCATGGTGTAGTTTCCCGAAGGATCCGCAAAACCAGCCTTTTCCATGTAGTTGTTTGGCGTATATGGAGTAAACGTTTCAAAAACACCTTTACCAACAAAGCGCTCCTGAAACGGACGGTGAAAGAAGTTATTGACATCCGAAGCCAGCATGATCTCAGGCAGTTCATCGGCCGACGACACATGATCCAACATCGGGTAATACGACAACTCGTGGTTCACATTCCCTTCAGCCAGGTAATCCAGTCCAGCGTATTCTGAGGGGTGGTCCAGAATATGCTTCTCCAGGAAATCCTTAAACGGGTTACGCAATCCGCAAGGCAACATGGCCATAAAGTGCAGTTCGTTCAATGCTTTATCAGTTGCTGCAGTTGATACCTGCTGATTCAGCGATTCATTCAACATCACCAGGAATGCATCAACATCAACGTTTCCGGAACGTAACAAGGTACCAATGCGGGTAAAACGGCCAATCTTTTGCAAGGTCTCCGGCTTAAAGTAGCTGCCCAAACCTGTTTTTTCGAATACCGGGATCAACTCCGGATAAGTGTCAGCAATAGTTTGAATGGTATCGTGTTGTGTGATTTGCATGGATTTCAATTTTGTTGTTAAAGCAAAGCATGTGCGGAAGCCGAAATAAGCCTCCGCAATACCCTGCTATCTTGTGAAAAAAAGAGTCAAACTGTTATTCTACTAACAGATAACGCACCAAAAAAAAGGATTCAGGAAGTTCTGCTGCTGATCAATGAATTACATTTTCAGCCGTTTTATAATCTTACATTTTTGTAGGATTACAAATCATAAATTCCACGGAAATGTCAGAAACTATTTTAAACAAATATCGGATTTATCCAAATATCAATTCATCATCGATGAGAGCTCTCGGCAGCTATTTGTTGATACTACTGTTTGAGTTCATTAACAAGGGCTTAGTAACAATAGCAATACCACCCCTTACTTAATCAAGAAATCAAAAATACCTCCGGCTATTAGCAAACCAGTCATCCACCCACTTTTCGCACCAATCTGCGTATCATCTAATAAACCAAATT
>QKCF01000032.1 GCA_003246935.1 Sunxiuqinia sp.
ATCTTTATCGAAAATGATCGTGATAACATCGAAGCGCGTATCGCTATGACTGTCAGTTTTTAAAATATATGCTTCGGCAGCCTCGATAAGGAAGCGGATTTTGCGGTTTCCGACAGCCTCACTTGGGTGCTCAAATGCGGTTCCTGTTCTTGATTTCACTTCAACAATGACGAGTTCTTCTCCATCTTTTGCAATAATGTCGATTTCATAATGATGAAAATGCCAGTTTGTCTCCAGTATGCGATAGCCAAGTTTTACCAAGTATTGTTGGGCAATTTCTTCTCCTCTGTCTCCTATTTCTTTTTGTTTGGTCATAATGTGCGGATTATAACATCAAATATCGTAAATTTAATAGAGAATATTTTAGTTCGTACTGCTGTTGAATAAATCAAACATTTGCTTTAAACAAACATCATGACCATATTTATAACCAAGATCATAACCTTTATTTTTCTGTTATTTCCGTTTTGTTTGTTGGGTCAGGACAACTTTTTGTCGTTGCAGGCTGCAATTGATTCAGCTTATGTAAATAATGCCTGGTTGAATCAATCGCGTGCAGTGATGGGAATGAAACGGAGCGAATGGCGCACACTAACGGGCATTGAAGCGCCCGAGATCAGCTACTTTGAAGAAGGGAGAAGTAGCTCTGCTATTAAGCCTTTTGAGGAACGACGATGGACGATTTCGCAAACCATCGATTTTCCGTTGACAACGGTGTATCGCTTAAAAGCCATCAAGCAAGAAGTTCAGGCGTTGGATTATCAGATTCAGGCACAGCAAAACGGAGTTCGGGCAGAGGTTAAGTCCCGCTATATTGATGTGTTGTATGCATTGCACCTACAGGACTTAAGCAAGAAACAGAAGGAGCTGGCGGATGAGCTTTACAAGGCTGCTTATACCAAGTTTGAGACAGGTATGGGGAATGGTATTGATTTGACCAAAGCCGAGTTGCAGGTGGCCGAGGCCGAGAATTTTCAAAGTGAAGCTGAACGGATGCTTCATATCGGGAGATATAGTTTGTTTCGGTTGATGGGGCTTGAGATTGCAGACATAAACTACGGAATTCAGTTTGCCGATACACTAAGCAACAAAGAGGTTGTTGTTAGTCAAATTACAGCATTGTCTTTACTACGCGAGCAACCGGAGTACCTTGCGGCTGTGGCTACTTATGAAGCGAGTGAAAGTAAAATTAAAGAAGCCCGGAGTAATATCTTGCCGGATATTCGATTCAATCTGTATAAACAGAACTATGGCGATGGTTTCAAATACAATGGCTTTGAAGTTGGTTTGAGTATTCCGATTTGGGCGCCGTTTGAGCAGCGTGGTAAAATAGAAATGGCCAAAGCTCAACAAACGGAAATTGAGTGGCAACAAAAAGGAATTGAGCAGGAAATGAAAGAGCGAATTGAACATGCCTGGCATGGCTATAGCTCCAGCAAGCAAATCATCGATCGCTACAATCAAACGATGAGTGCCAAATCAGCCCGTTTGCAGCAACTGAGTATCGATGCCTATCGGTTGGGAGAAATTGATTTGATGAATCTCGTTTTGGCACAACAGACTTACCTGGAAAACCAAAGGCGATACCTGGATGCTTTACATGATTTCTATCTGCAGCTGGTTCAGCTGGAAAAATATTTAAATCTCGAGTTAGTATACTAATCCAAACGCTATGATATTGAATAATTCAATTGGGTTCGCAGCCATCTTCCTTATAGGCATAATGCTTTCTTGCTCGTCAGGGAAACAATCTGAACAGCCTTCCGAGAGTATTCAGGAGACTCCTCCCTCAGTTTCCGGAGAGAAACCCGGAAAAGTCCTTATTCGGCTTTCTGATAAAGAAAAGTCAGAGTTGAAAATCGAGACTGAAAAGGTGTCGACAGATGTCAAAAATTACAATTTGCTTGCATCCGGAGTTGTATTTCCTGCGACTAATCATGCAAGTGTAATCAGCACTCCTGTTGACGGTCGTATCGTCGGCATCATGGTGCACGATGGACAACTTATTCAAAAGGGGCAGGAACTGTTTAAGTTGGAGAGTTTGGTTTTTGGGAATCTGGTAGCCGAATACTTACAAGCTCTGGCGGAGGAGAAGTTTCAGACGACGCGTTTGGAACGCATGAAGCAGCTAGTGGAACAGACAATAAGTTCCAGGTCAGAGCTGGATCGCGCGCAGTCCGATTACGAACGTGCTCGGACGGCCTCAATAGCGGCTGTTGCGAAGTTAAAGGCAATCGGGGTTCCGGATCATGAGATTAAGGCTTTCGAAAATGCCAGTCAAATCGACCCTGCCTTAATAATCCATGCACCTATCTTGGGGAGCTTTGAGCAGTTGAAAGTTGAGCTGGGGCAGTCGGTCAATGCCTTGGAGATGCTGGGGCGAATTATCGATCTTCAGAAGGTTTTGGTAAAGGGCTATTTAAGTCCGGAAGATGCCCGATTTGTGAGCCCCGGCGATACAGTGATGGTCTCGCGGCGCGATGAAGACCAGAAGGCAATACAAGCCTGTATTTCGTCTGTAAACCCGGGATTGGATGAGGACAATAGGTCACTAGTTGTCAATGTAGAGCTTACACCCAAAAACAATTGGCCAAAACCCGGAGAGAATGTTCGGTTAGAGATTAGCTCTTCTTCAACTGGCGGAGTATTTGCAATTCCTCTTAAGGCGATTACTTACGACGGTAACCAAGCGGTTGTTTTCGTGAAAAAAGAAGAAGGTATATATGAGAAGCGATCGATCGACATTGCAGAGATTAGAGACCAATTTGCGATTGCCCGGGACGGGATGAAGGAGGGGGAAGAAGTTGCTGTTTCGCAGGTTTTCAGTCTGAAAGCCCTTTCTCGTTACGAATTGATTGCTGAAGAATAACCAAGATCATTGCTATGCTACATCAAATCATTACTTTTTCGGTACGCCAAAAGTTTGTTGCGCTCTCGTTGGTCGTTTTGATGGCTGCAGCGGGTTTTTATTCGCTGATGCAAATTCCCATTAACTCGTTACCCGATGTTACTCCTGTTCAAGTTCTGGTTATTACAAAGGCAGGGCGTTATTCGCCTTACGATGTTGAAAAATTGGTGAGTTACCCGATTGAGACTGCCATGAACGGTCTTCCCGATGTAAAAGAGGTACGTTCTATTTCTCAGTTTGGCTTGTCCGCAGTTACGGTCGAGTTCGAGGAGAATACCGATATTTATTTTGCGCGCCAAATGGTCAGTCAGCGGTTGCAGTCAATCACCGATGAGCTACCAGCAGATGTATCAGCACCGCAATTGGGGCCTATTTCTACAGCCTTAGGGGAAATCTATCAGTATCAGGTAAAAGGGGAAAATTACTCCTTGACAGAGCTTCGGGAAATTCAGGACTGGATGATTGCACCACAATTGAAGGTTGTAAAAGGTGTTACTGAAATCAATTCATTTGGTGGATTTGTGAAGGAGTACAATGTCCTTATTCAGCCAGGAAAGATGCGAATGTATGGTATCAATATTCAGGATATTATTGATGCAATCGCTCAGAATAATTCTGTTTCCGGAGGGAATTATTTGGTTCATAATCGGGAGCAATATATAGTTCGGGGCTTTGGGCAAATTAATAAGAAGGAAGACATTCTGAATATCGTAGTAACGAAACGCGAGAATACGCCCGTTTTTATTAAGGATGTAGCTGATGTTGAGATTGGAACACAAATTCGGCAGGGAGGCGTTACGCGAGATGGTAAAGGTGAAGTGGTAACAGGTATTGTCATGATGCTTCGTGGAGGAAACGGGCGTGAGGTTATCGCTGGTATTGAGTCGAAAATTGAGTCGATTAATAAG
>QKCF01000379.1 GCA_003246935.1 Sunxiuqinia sp.
TCGTCCATATTATCCATCGCTTGCTGACGTTTCTTTTTTGTACTGTTCATCGCGCCGATGACAGATAAAACCAATGCTATAATGATAAAAATATAATCTTCCATTCGGCTAAATTCTGAGCGCAATAAAATAAATTGCGCAGAAAATTGTTTTCTGCATATAAAGGTATAAAAAATGAATGTCATCAAACCAAATTTCCTGAGATTAACTTTAGCTGTTTCGCTGATTATTGGAAGTGTTACCGCATGTTCTGATGAAGGATTCGATTCATCTATACCAGATATTAACTTTAGACAAAAATTTAGTTTAAGTATCTATAATGAACTAAAAACCGCTGGAACTCCATATTACTATCCTGGTGGATATGCAGGATTAATTATACTTAACACAGGTTTGGAATACTATGCTTATGATGCAGCATGTCCGTATGAAGCGGATCCCCAAATCGCTGTTACGATAGATGGCATTTACGGGGTGTGCCCTGAGTGTGGCTCCAAATATAATCTTTGGTTCGGAGGAGCTTTTGTTGACGACTCCGGCCCCAGTACTGAATCGTTAAAAGTATACTCCGCCTACTCTGATGGCAGTTACCTCTTCGTTACAAACTAGCTTTGTGTAGTTCGAAGAATTGCGATTTGGATGAAATTAGCAGAAACAAACGATCGAAACCGGAATCAAAGTCAAGGTTATCGAGCTTATTTTGAAAATTGAAGTTGATCTTATCCAAGCGTTCCAGGTGAATTAGCAGCCAAACCTCGTATAACCTATTTTGACGATAAAGTGCCAGCTTTTCTTCTTTTGCTCCAATTGACTCTTTTAGCTTTTGAATAAGCTCATCTGGATTTTTAAGTCGACCGGATTGTTGAACGAAGCCCTGCCCTTTCAATTCTGTCACTTCTATCCCAATCGCCTTTTTCCGATTCATCCTTACCAAAAAATCAGGCGATTCTCCGACGACAAGCTTTCCCTTTGGAAAATCTTCATACAGCTGCATGAACTGCTCTACTAACCTTCGCTCGTTTTGCTTATCCATGCCAATAAGATACAAAAAAAGCAGCCCTAAAGCTGCTTCTATATATGAATCTGATAAGATCAAATTAATAGCGGTAGTGTTCGGGTTTGTAAGGACCTTCCGGCCTCACACCTATGTACGCTGCTTGTTCTTTTGAAAGTTTTGTCAGCTTCACACCGATTTGTTCCAGGTGTAAGCGGGCAACTTCTTCATCCAAATGTTTTGGCAAGCGATAAACATCCAATTCGTAGTCTTTCTTCCACAATTCAATTTGTGCCAGAGTTTGGTTTGTAAACGAATTACTCATTACAAAACTTGGGTGACCAGTAGCACATCCCAAGTTTACCAAACGCCCTTCAGCCAACAAATAAATTGAGTGGCCATCCGGGTAAGTATATTTGTCAACCTGAGGTTTGATATTCAGTTTTTCGATTCCCGGCCAGCGTTCCAAACGTGCAACCTGAATTTCATTATCGAAGTGACCAATATTACATACAATAGCCTGATCTTTCATAGCTGCCATATGCTCACCTGTAATAATATCTTTGTTTCCTGTTGTTGTAACGTAGATATTTCCCTCAGCTAATGCATCTTCCATCGGCTTTACTTCAAAGCCTTCCATCGCTGCCTGCAATGCGCAAATCGGGTCAATCTCAGTTACAATAACACGAGCTCCGTAGCCACGCATTGAACGGGCACAACCTTTACCAACATCTCCGTAACCGGCAACAACCACAACTTTTCCGGCAATCATTACATCGGTAGCACGTTTGATACCATCAGCCAATGACTCACGACATCCGTAAAGGTTATCGAATTTTGACTTGGTAACCGAGTCGTTCACGTTAATAGCCGGGAACAACAGCTTACCTTCTTCCATCATTTGGTACAACCGATGAACCCCTGTTGTTGTTTCTTCACTTACACCTTTAATTTCAGCTGCTGCATTCGTCCAGCGATTTGGAGTCTCAGCCAAAATGCTCTTCAGGATTTTATTCAGTTGAATTTCGTCTTCAGCATCTACTTCTTTGTCCAAAATGGACGCATTTTTTTCAGCCTCAACACCTCGATGAATCATCATCGTAGCGTCACCTCCGTCATCAACAATCAAATTCGGTCCAAGACCTTCACCAAAGTCAAGAGCACGCTCAGTACACCACCAGTATTCAGCCAATGTTTCACCTTTCCATGCAAAAACAGGCACTCCGGCAGCAGCAATTGCAGCAGCGGCGTGATCTTGTGTACTAAAGATGTTGCAGCTAGCCCAACGAACTTCGGCACCCAATTCAACCAATGTTTCAATCAAAACAGCTGTTTGAATGGTCATGTGCAACGAACCCATAATACGAGCCCCCTTCAACGGTTGCTCAGCTGCATATTTTTTGCGGATTGCCATCAATCCGGGCATTTCTTTTTCAGCAATCTCAATTTCTTTCCGGCCAAAGTCAGCCAG
The DNA here is from genome assembly GCA_003246935.1 of Sunxiuqinia sp. Lineage (GTDB taxonomy): Bacteria > Bacteroidota > Bacteroidia > Bacteroidales > Prolixibacteraceae > Mangrovibacterium. Next base: position 2,466 of record QKCF01000379.1, read on the forward strand.
CGAAATGTCAGCGACTTTATATGCCAATTTTGTTTCTGTTACTGTCGTCATTCTCAATTAATTTTGGAGTGCAAAGATAATTCTTTCCGAATAAATGTCCAGCCATTTTTTGACTAAGATAATTAATGAATTTTCGGACATTGAAATGCCCGCATTTGAGTGGTGTGTTTTTTTAATTTACTGATTGTCCAATCTGTCAACGACAGTTTGTTTATCCATCTCTAGTTGGGCACGCAAATCTTCAATCGAAGCAAATTTCTGCTCATCGCGGATTTTCTCGACAAACTCAAGCTCGAGCTCCTTCCCGTATAAGTTCCCGTCGAAGCCAAGTATATGCACTTCAATGCTTCTGTTATCCGCATTCTGGTTCACAGTCGGACGAGTACCAATATTCAACATCCCTTGGTAGCGCCCATCCTCAATATTTACAAAAACGGCATAAACACCATGCCCGGGAATCAATTTAGTCGGATCGGAAGCCTGTACATTGGCCGTTGGAAACTGGATACGTCGCCCTAATTGTTGACCTTCAATTACCGTTCCGTGTAACGTATATGAGTAGCCTAAATATTTATTGGCCCGCTTCACATTACCATCCTGTAACGAATTGCGAATCTTCGTCGAACTGATATTAATGTCATCGATCAATAAAACATCGAGCTTTTCCAATTGAAAATTGAATTGATCCGACAAATCCTGTAACATGGAAAAGCTTCCTTCCCGATTTTTCCCAAACTTGTGATCGTAACCAACCACCAATGTTTTTATTTTCAGGGAATCAACGAGAATAGTTTTCACAAAATCTTCGTACGTTAATTGAGAAAACTCGCGGGAAAACGGATAGATAATTAAATGGTCGATCCCAGCACGTTCAAACAACCTGATCTTTTCGTGTAAGGTAGTCAGCAAACGAAGATTACCTTCTTCCGGAAATAAGACTAAACGCGGGTGCGGATAGAACGTAAAGATAACACTCTCCCCCTTCTTCTCGTTCGCAATTTCCTTCAGACGATTAATTATTTTCAAATGTCCAAGATGAACACCATCGAATGAACCAATCGTTAAAATGGGATTTTCTACGTGAAACTCGTCAATATGTCGATAAATCTTCATGTTAGCTTTTCTATCTCAGGCTGGCCAAAAATACATTTTTTGAATCGAAGATAAAGATAGACTCCTTAAATTCATGTTTCAAAAGATTGATTCTTCATACCTGATTGAGGTTGAAATTATTATTTTTACCGCTCGAATAAAAAAATATGTCATCAGTGAGAAAATTTGGTATTCTACTCTTAGTACTGACAACAATAATTGTTGCCTGTAACGACGCCACAAAGTATAAGATGAAGGTAAGATCAGCAATGCTGAAGGTTCATACATCTATCTGGATGAATTGAAGGTTTCATCTACCGTTGCAATTGATTCTGCATTAATCGGCAAGGACGGCGATTTTTCATTTGAAGGAAATGTGACTTACCCAACATTCTACCTGCTGCGGTTAAACCAGAATAACTTCGCAACGCTGTTGGTTGATTCTGCCGAGCACGTTAATGTAAAAGGTGATGCTGCAAACTTTGGACGGGAATATTCTGTGACCGGTTCGGAAGGTTCGCAATTTGTCAAAGAGTTGAACCAGAGATTGAGCCGCACAAAACATCAGCTCGATTCACTGCGCACACTGCAAATCTCTTTCCGCAGCGATAAAAACTTTGCCGAGAAGCAGCAAATATGGAACGACCAGTATAATAAAATACGCCAGGCACAAATTGAATACTCTCAGAAGTTTGTTTCAGAACATCCTTTCTCCATGGCAAACGTGCTGGCACTTTACCAAAAGTTCGACGATGAAACATACGTTATTCAAGACTTACAATCGTTAAAATTGGCTGCGTCTGCTTTAAATTCATTCTTCCCCGAGTCGGAACATGTTAAATCACTTTACAACAATACGCTGCAGTTAATGCAGGAAGAGCGTGCTGCCAAAATGAAGCAATTTATTCAAACACAAGGAGTAAACAGCCCTGACATTGTATTGCCGAATCCCGATGGAAAAGAAATTGCATTAAGCTCGTTACAAGGCAAATATGTGTTACTTCAGTTCTGGTCTGCCCTGGATCGCGGTTCACGTATCCTAAATCCGGTTTTGGTAGAAGTTTACAACAAATACAAAAACAAAGGATTCGAGATTTACCAGGTTTCTGTTGACGAAAACCGTTACGAATGGCTGGATGCTATCGATAAAGACAAACTAAGCTGGATCAACGTTGGAGATATGAAAGGTAGCATGAAAGCTGTAGGCATGTATAATATTACATCGGTTCCTTATAATTACCTCATGGATAAAGAAGGTAAAATTATTGCCAAAGACTTAAAGGGACCTGCTTTGAATAACCTGCTTGGCGACCTGTTAAAATAAACGACAATTATTCTCATTGTAATCTTAGGAAGGACTGGACACCTATATTTATCGGTACTTCAATAAAAACAGGAAGCTTGATCGAAAAAGGTAAAAAAATATACTTCATCTCTGATGTACACCTGGGCGCTCCCGCGTTAAAAAACAACGCCGAGCGAGAGCGTCTCTTTGTACAATGGCTGGATGAAATTAAGCAAGATGCGGCGATCTTGTTTTTAATGGGCGACATCTTCGACTACTGGTTCGAGTACAAGAAGGTTGTTCCCCGCGGCTTCACCCGGACATTGGGAAAGATCGCAGAAATAGTCGACTCCGGTATCCCAGTGCATTTTTTTACCGGTAACCACGACATTTGGGTGTTCGATTATTTACCAACGGAGCTGGGCGTACAGGTACATTACAACGAAATGCGGGCGACTTTCAACGATAAAAAGTTTTTCCTCGCACACGGAGATGGTTTGGATCCGTACGATACAGGTTACCATTTCTTGAAAAAAGTGTTTACCAATCGCTGCTTTCAATGGTTGTTTGCCCGGATACACCCGAATCTGGCAATTTCAATCGCCCACGGGTGGTCGAAAAAAAGCCGGTTAGATAAAGGAATGGGCGACGATTTTAAAGGACCGGAAAAAGAAGGACTATTCGTTTTTGCAAACTCTGT
>QKCF01000283.1 GCA_003246935.1 Sunxiuqinia sp.
TCAGCATTTTGATCCGCCACATCTATTGCCGAAATTTTGTAATCATCATTGAAAGCTTCGTTTGCAGAAGCATATGAATTTGTTGCCAGGCTTGTTAATGCAACTAAGACTAAGCTTAAAAAAATACGAGTTGTCTTCATGTCATCTAGTTTTAATGGTTTATGATAACGATAGCAAAAATATGCAGCAGACAAGACTTGAAAGATGACAAAAAGCATGCTTTATTTTTGTTAAAAAGATCCAACTTTCAAATTGAAAGCAAATTCAGCCATTTCTCCAATTTTATTAATATAAACTTGTTTTATCCGAAACAAAAAACACAAAACATGAAAAGCAAATTACAAAAAAACAAAATCCATGTTCTTTAGCACAAATAACACACACATCACTAACTACAAATCTCTTACACTAAATAAAAGCACTCACAAAATATGAAGAACATGAATAATAAAGGTAAACACACCTGCACAAACAATCAACATATGACCACTTTCAAATTGAAAGCAACAACGAAGTATGAGAAATAAAAAAAGCTCCCAAGGGGAGCTTTTTAAATATTATTGTCTTCTATTAATTACTTCAGCTTAGCAAAAAGCTTCTTAAAGCTTACCTGATCCGCAATAATGTTCTTCAGTTCTGATATTGCTACACGATCTTGCTCCATCGTATCACGGTAACGGATTGTCACTGTTTGATCTTCTAAAGTCTGGTGATCAACAGTAACACAGAAAGGAGTACCAATAGCATCCTGACGACGATAACGTTTACCAATACTATCTTTCTCATCGTATTGACAGTTGAAATCAAACTTCAGATCGTCGATGATTTCACGAGCCTTCTCCGGAAGTCCGTCTTTTTTAACCAACGGCATTACAGCCAATTTCACCGGAGCTAAAACAGGAGGCAACTTCATCACAACGCGGGTATCAACTTTTCCGTTGCTCTCAACTTCCTCTTCGCAATATGAAGCCGAAACCACCTGCAGGAACATACGGTCAACACCGATTGAAGTCTCCACAACGTATGGCACATATGATTCACCTAATTCAGGATCGAAATATTGAATTTTTTTACCTGAGTATTTCTGGTGCTGAGACAAATCGAAATCGGTACGTGAGTGAATACCTTCAACTTCCTTGAAGCCGAATGGGAATTTATATTCCACGTCAACCGCAGCGTTCGCATAGTGCGCTAACTTCTCGTGAACATGGAAGCGATAATTATCATCACCGAATCCTAATGCACGGTGCCATTTGATTCGGGTTTCTCTCCACAAATCAAACCACTCCAGCTCGGTTCCCGGTTTCACGAAAAACTGCATCTCCATTTGCTCGAATTCACGCATCCGGAAAATGAACTGACGGGCAACAATCTCGTTACGGAAAGCCTTTCCGATTTGTGCAATACCGAAAGGAATTTTCATACGACCTGTTTTTTGCACGTTCAGGTAGTTAACAAAGATACCTTGAGCAGTCTCGGGGCGCAGGTAAATCTTCAATGCACCATCAGCTGTCGATCCCATTTCAGTCGAGAACATGAGGTTAAACTGACGTACATCAGTCCAGTTACGACTTCCGCTGATCGGACAAACGATTTCTTCGTCCTCAATAATCTTTTTCAACTCAGCCAAATCACTTGCATTTAATGCATCAGAAAAACGCTGGTGCAAAGCATTCCATTTTTCCTGATTGGCTAAAACGCGTGGGTTTGTTTCGCGAAACTGTTTCTCATCGAAAGCATCACCAAAACGCTTTTGTGCTTTGGCAACCTCTTTATCCATTTTTTCTTCGTACTTCGCCAATTGTTCTTCAATCAGAACATCAGCGCGGTAACGTTTTTTGGAGTCTTTATTATCAATCAACGGATCATTGAACGCGTCAACGTGGCCCGAAGCTTTCCAGATAGTCGGATGCATAAAAATAGCTGAATCGATACCAACTACATTTTCGTGCAGAAGCACCATGCTATCCCACCAATATTTCTTAATGTTGTTCTTAAGTTCTACACCATTTTGCCCGTAATCGTATACAGCACCTAGTCCGTCATAAATCTCACTCGATTGAAATACATATCCGTATTCTTTACAATGGGCAACCAGCTTTTTAAAAATATCTTCCTGAGCCATATTAATCTATTGCGTTAATTGCTGTTGAATATTAATTTTTGGTTTATTACTATCTAATCTATCTGCTTAGTCAATCTCTTCGAAATCGACGTACTCCCCTTCATCTTTCGAGTAATGCGACTTTTGATTCTTCGCATTATCAACCCGCACATCCCCTTCAGACCTCTGCTCTGTCCTTCTATTTGGTTGCCTCTGATTCTTATCCACCTGCTGATAACCGAACACTGAAGCCAACAACTTCACGATAAAACGAAGGAGGTAATAGAAAATAACTACTAAAAAGAGCGTCTTTAAAAAATTCATCAAAAATAAAATCACGCTTAATGTCATAACTCTTGAAAATCAGCGGCTGTAAAAGTAATAATTAATTGCGAAATGGAAATTCTCTCCTCTTATTATATAGTAGCCTTAACATGAACATCTCCCGGGAAACAAAACATATCATAAAAGTTGAAAATTGAGAAGGCTGATTCTCTGCCATTTTTCCTACTTTTGGCAAAAAAAACAAAGAATGGTAGCATACAAACGCATTCTCTTAAAACTAAGCGGCGAGTCGCTCATGGGCGAACAAGAATACGGCATCGACCAAACCATGCTAAACGACTATGCTGAACAAATTAAAGAAATCACTAATCTTGGCGTACAGGTCGGAATCGTAATCGGAGGTGGAAATATCTTCCGTGGTCTTAGCGGAGCAGCTAAAGGTTTCGACCGGGTAAAAGGCGACCAAATGGGTATGCTTGCAACCGTTATCAACAGTCTTGCCTTAAATTCTGCATTGACTGCGGTAGGTGTAAAGTCGCGCGTATTAACAGCAATCCGCATGGAACCCGTTGGTGAGTTTTACTCAAAGGACAAAGCTGTTGAAACATTAGAAAAAGGCGAAGTAGCAATCTTCTCCGCAGGAACAGGAAATCCTTATTTTACAACGGACACCGGATCTTCGCTACGCGGCATTGAGATTGAAGCTGATGTGATGCTGAAAGGTACTCGCGTTGACGGAATTTACACCGCCGATCCGGAAAAAGATCCCAAAGCCGAGAAATTTGACAGAATTTCCTTCGATGAGATCTATAATAGAGGCTTAAAAGTGATGGATCTGACTGCAACAACCATGTGTAAAGAGAACAATTTGCCAATAATTGTTTTCAATATGGATAAAAAAGGAAACCTCAAAAAAGTTATAACAGGCGAAAACATCGGCACTCTGGTACATCTATAGCATTTAAAACACCAACTTTTCCGGGATTTTTTTTAACGAATTTCAATATTCTTTAATTTTTTCTATATTTGCTGTCAGCACAAAAAAATGAACTGACCATATAAAGTTTATGGAAGAAGAAGTAGAATTGATATTAGATTTATGCAAGGAAAGAATGGCAGCTGCCATTGAGCATTTTGAGAAAGAATTAGTTCATATACGTGCAGGAAAGGCTTCGCCCCGAATGCTTGACGGAGTAGCAGTTGATTATTACGGAAGTTTGACACCTTTAACACAGGTTGCGAACGTAAATACCCCTGATGCACGTACGATTGCAGTTCAACCTTGGGAAAAAAAATTGATCCCTGAAATTGAAAAAGCAATTTTAAATGCTAACTTAGGGTTCAATCCGGAGAACAACGGTGAAATCATTCGAATCAGTGTTCCGGCTTTGACTGAGGAACGTCGTAAGACATTATCAAAGCAGGCAAACAATGAAGGCGAGAATGCAAAAGTTGCAATTCGTTCTGCTCGTAAAGATGCAAACGAGGCACTTAAAAAATTGCTTAAAAACGGGCTGTCGGAAGATTTGGAAAAAGATGCTGAAGGTAACGTTCAGAACATGACCAATGACTTCACGAAAGACGTCGAAAGCCTACTTGAAAAAAAGACAAAAGAGATTTTTACAATATAATTGTTTCTAGTTTTCTGTTTTCTGAACATTGTTTAATTGTTTTCATGGCTTTGAGGCAGCTTGTTGAAGCTGCCTTTTTTTTTGCCCCTATCTCTGAGGCGAAAAACTATTTCATTTTGAATTTTCATTCGTTAAATTTAAAGTTCGAATTTTATAGCCCAGAAACATCCCCTTATGATTGGATTAACAGATTACCACATACACAGTGTTCTTTCCGACGGAAAAAACACACACGAAGAAATGATTCAGGCGGCTATTGAAAAAGGCTTGGCAGAAATTGGCTTTAGCGACCATGTTTGCTTGAAACCGGTCGAATGGGCGATAAATCATGTTGACCTGCCGGTGATGGTCCAACAAATCCAACACCTTAAAGAAAAGTACCAGGATCAGATAACTATAAAACTAGGTGCTGAAGTTGACTACCTGGAAGGAATGGAGGACGAAATCGCAAAATTAATCGACACTCTCCCGCTCGATTACGTCATTGGTTCTGTTCATTTTATTGGCGACTGGAATTTCGACGTTGACAAATCACTATACGGCAAGTGGTCGAATGATCGCCTATACGAAATCTACTTTGACTTAATCCAAAAAGCAGCTCGTACCGGCCTCTTCGACATAATTGGCCACATGGATATTATTAAAAAATTCAGAGTTTATCCGGAGAGCAACCAATCACAACTATTTGATGAAACTTTAGAAATAATTAAAGACCAAAACCTAGTTGTTGAATTGAACACAGGTGGATTCGACCGCCCCTGCGCTGAATTTACTCCTTCGCCAGCAATCATCGAGCGTTGTTTCCACTATAAAATCCCAGTCACACTAACCTCTGATGCCCATCGAACAGAACAAATAGGAAGACACTTCGACTCTGCTGTTAACTTACTAAAGTCGGTTGGATACCAGGAACTCGTGAGGTTTAATAAACGAGTAAGAAGTATCGCAACATTTTAAAATCTCGCCCCCTACAACAAGCGATCCACCGAACCCTGACATTAAAGAGTCGTCACATTAGTGAGAAATTGTATATTTGTGGGCTCTCAAATTTTGGCAACATGGAAGAAAGTGCAGTAAAACTGCTTAAAAATATCAACAGCCCAGAGGATCTTAGAAAACTAAAGATTGATGACTTACCCAACGTTTGTTCGGAACTTAGACAATTCATCATTGATGAGGTGTCGACAAATCCCGGGCACTTCGGGGCAAGCTTGGGTGTTATCGAGCTTACTGTTGCCTTACACTACGTGTATAAAACGCCGTACGACTTGCTCGTTTGGGACGTAGGCCATCAAGCTTACGGACACAAAATACTAACCGAAAGACGTGACCAATTTCACACGAACAGAAAGTATAACGGACTAAGTGGTTTCCCAAAACCAACGGAAAGTGAATACGATACGTTTGGTGTTGGTCATGCAAGCACCTCCATCTCTGCGGCTTTAGGCATGGCTGTTGCTGCCGATCTTCAAAAAGATGACGACAGAAAAATTGTTGCTGTTATTGGCGATGGATCCATGACCGGAGGGATGGCCTTTGAAGGATTGAATAATGCTGTTGTTAACAATTCGGATGTATTGATTATCCTAAATGACAACAACATGGCCATCGACCCAAACGTTGGTGGCGTAAGCAACTACCTATTAAATATATCCAAGTCGAAGTCGTACAACAAACTCAAGCAAGAGATTTGGGACGGACTGGGAAAGCTAAATGGATTTGGCCCTAAAGCACGTCGTCTGGTTCAAAAAACAGAAGGTGCATTAAAATCCGCCCTGCTCAAAGAATCTAATCTTTTTGAAAGCTTGGGCATTCGATACTTCGGCCCTATTGACGGACACGATATCAAATACTTAACGAAAGTACTACAGGACCTAAGAGAAATACCGGGACCAAAGTTGTTGCATGTCCTAACCAAAAAAGGCAAAGGCTTTAAACAAGCTGAGTTGAATCAAACGGAATTCCATGCTCCTGGCAAATTCAACAAAGTAACGGGCGAGTTACTCGATTGTGAGTGCGCCATGAACAAGCCACCTAAATTCCAAAATGTTTTTGGCAACACATTAGTTGAACTTGCAGAAAAAAATGAGAAGATCGTTGGTGTAACACCCGCAATGCCAAGCGGAAGTTCGCTCAACATCATGATGGAAAAAATGCCCGACCGTGCTTTTGATGTTGGCATCGCCGAACAGCATGCGGTAACCTTCTCGGCAGGCATGGCAATTCGCGGTATGGTTCCGTTTTGCAATGTTTACTCCACCTTTATGCAACGCTCATACGATCAAATTATTCACGATGTAGCCATCCAAAACCTAAACGTTGTATTTTGCCTCGACCGTGGCGGACTAGTCGGAGCAGATGGAGCGACTCACCATGGCGTTTTCGACATAGGCTACATGCGTCACATCCCGAACATGATTGTATCTGCACCGATGGATGAGATTGAATTGCGGAACCTCATGTACACTGCACAACAAGATAACATGGGACCTTTCTCAATCCGTTACCCCAGAGGTTGTGGTTGCCAGGTGGATTGGCAAAAACCATTCGAGCTTATCCCTGTTGGTAAAGGCCGTGTCCTTAAAGAAGGCTCCGATCTAGCAATCCTGACAATTGGAACAACAGGAATCAATGCATCGAGAGCCATTAAAGCGATCGAAAAAGAAGGTTTTTCTGTCGCGCATTACGATATGCGCTTTGTGAAACCGCTGGATGAAGAGCTTCTACATTCAATCTTCAAAAAATTCAACAAAATTTTGTCCGTGGAAGATGGAGCAGTTCAAGGTGGTTTTGGATCGGCAGTCCTCGAATTCATGGCCGATAATCAATACACCGCAAAAATAGTTCGCCTGGGTGTACCTGACCGTTTCATTGAACACGGCACACAAGAAGAATTAATGCGGGAGTGTGGCTACGACCAAAAAGGCATCCAAAAAACTGCACTTGATCTGTTGAAAGGATAATTGTATTTTGCTTATACTTTTTCCCAAGCAGATTCGTTGATTACATCAAAGTTTATTCGATAAGGAAAAACTCATTCACGAAACTGCTGGTTGAACAAAAATTATAAGCACTTTGGAACTCTATCAACGTAATCTTCGCTGGAAACTATTATTAGTACTCGTTGCCATAATCATCGGTGCTGCTTCATTTCTATACACCAACTGGCTAGCTCACAAAATGGCCGAAGAGGAGCACCGTAGTGTTGCCTTGTGGGCCGAAGCGACCCGTCGTTTGAGCTCACCCATCGACACTCCGGATGATAATATCTCGTTCCTGTCTCACATCGTAGAATCGAACACCGACATTCCGATTATACTGACAGACAGTGCGCTCAATATTCTTGCGTCTGCAAATATTGATTACCAGGAAACACGGAAAGAAAAGACCCTCCAAAGCGAACTTCAAAAAATGGTTCGTGAGAAACAACCGATCGAGATCATTCTTTCCGAAACAGAGACACAACATATTTTCTATCGTGACTCGAAGACACTTCAAAACCTGAAATATTTTCCCCTCATACAAATAAGCGTTATCGCCTTATTTATCGTCGTTGCCTATTTCATATTCAACTCGTCGCGCAAAGCAGAACAAAATCAAGTTTGGGTAGGTATGTCAAAAGAAACTGCACACCAACTCGGAACCCCAATCTCATCATTAATGGCATGGATCGAACTATTAAAAACACAAAATATCGATTCTGAACTAATTACTGAATTTGAGAAAGACATCAACCGCCTGGAAAAGATAACAGAACGCTTCTCAAAGATCGGTTCAAAACCTGAACTAACACCTGAAGACCTGCGGAAAACGATCGTATCAACAGTCACTTACCTACAAACGCGAACCTCGCAAAAGGTACAATTCGACATGCAATTCCCCGTCGACAAGAATTTCAACACTCCCCACAATCCGGCATTAATAAGTTGGGTCATTGAAAACTTGTGCAAAAACGCGATTGATGCAATGGGCAACTCCGGCAAAATCACCCTAAGCCTGCAAAACGACGATAAATACATCTACTTCGATGTAACCGACGATGGAAAAGGGATTCCGAAAACACAATTCAAGACTATTTTCACCCCTGGCTTTACCACAAAGAAAAGGGGATGGGGTCTCGGCCTCTCATTAGCTAAACGGATCATCGAAATTTACCACCAAGGCCGGATATTCATCAAACAATCGGAGATTGGCAAAGGCACAACCTTCCGTATCATCCTGGAAAAGTCCCATTTTTTCAACAAAAGCGCAATCTATTAATTCACTGTGTGACTGTCGATTGCCTAAGAATAAATTTCAATTCAATTTTCCGTGTTAAAAAAATCAGATAATTTTCATCGTTTCTATATTTTTTATACTTTTGCAACACTTTTTTCGAAGCAATGGCCGGATTATCAACTTATAATATCGCATTTAAAGGTCTCGCTCTTGGCACACATGAGTTTGACTTTCAGATTGATAAGAAGTTTTTCGACCTTTTCGATGGCGGAATAGCTGAAGACGGAAACGTTCAGGCAAAAGTCATTCTCGAAAAACAGAGTGCATTAATGGTTCTTTGGTTTCATGTTTCCGGAACAGTAAAAATTCAATGCGACAGGTGTTTGGATCTCTATGATCAACCAGTTGCCGCAGAGAATAGAGTTTTCATCAAATACGGAGAAGATTCCTTCGAAGATGGAGATGATGTGATCTGGGTTGACGTTAACGATCATCAAGTAAATATCGCTCAAATGCTTTACGACTTTATTATCTTAGCAATCCCCATCAGACAAATTCACCCAAAAGATGAAAACGGAAAACGTGGTTGCAACCCGGAAATGTTGAAAAAGCTGAAAGAACTGAAGTACAACGCAGAGAGTCACGAAGAACAACCAGATTCTCGGTGGGACGATTTGAAAAAATTATTAGGAAACGAATAAAGAATTTAGAAAATGGCACATCCAAAGCACAAAACATCAAAAGCTAGAAGAGATAAAAGAAGATCTCATCACCATGCTGCAGTTGCAACTTTAGCAACTTGCTCAAATTGTGGAGCAACTGTAAAATACCACACTGTATGCGGCGAATGCGGTTACTACAGAGGTAAACTTGCAATTGAAAAGAACGTAACAGTTTAATTCTCTATACGATGATCAGAAGAGCTTTCTTCTGATCTTTTTTTTGCATTTTTTCTTAAATTTTCGAACGTTTTAATTAATTGTTTTAAAACGACTTAGCTTTCTATTTTGCGCATATTTTCTTTTGCGCTTAAATATTTTCCTCCTATCTTTCGGCCTCTTTTTTTAGCTTTAATCGAATCTCAGATATAACCTGAAATCCAACTTCTTACGATTAGGGGTTGTTGTTTAAAATTTTGAATTATGGGAAAAATTCATGCAGCAATAACCGGTATTGGTGCATTTTTGCCTGAGTACAGGCTTACGAATGAAGAGTTAAGTACAATGGTCGACACAAATGACGAGTGGATCATGCAGCGAATCGGAATTAAGGAGCGACGAATCTTCAAAGAAGCCGGCAAAGCAACCTCAGACATGGCTGTACGGGCAGTACAGGACTTGCTGAAAAAAACCGATACAGCCCCCGAAGAAATCGAGCTCGTTATCTGTGCCACAATTACTCCGGACAGACCGTTTCCGGCTACGGCTAACATCATCAGCCGTAAAGCAGGAATGCACAATGCCTGGAGTTACGATATCAGTGCCGCATGCTCGGGCTTTGTTTTCGCTTTGACTACAGGTGCAAGCTTTATCGAATCAGGAAGATACAAAAAGGTAATCATCATCGGTGCTGACATGATGAGCGCGATTACTGACTATACCGACCGTACGACTTGCCCGCTGTTTGGTGATGGTGCTGCTGCTGTTCTTTTAGAACCAACAAGCGAAGAACTTGGCGTAATGGACCATATTAATTATACCGACGGTAAGGGTCGTCATTATCTAAATATGAAAGCCGGTGGCTCAAAGCGTCCTGCGTCTGTTGAAACAATTGAAAACAGGGAACATTTCGTACATCAAGACGGACAAACTGTATTCAAATATGCCGTCTCACGCATGGCAGATGTTGCTGTCGAAATCATGAAGAAAAATAACGTTTCTCCAGAAGAATTGGCTTGGCTGGTTCCTCACCAGGCAAACATGCGGATTATTGATGCGGTAGCGCGCAGGATGCAGATCAACAAGGAACAAGTGATGATCAACATTCAGAAATATGGCAACACGACTGCAGCCACCATTCCACTTTGTTTGTGGGACTACGAGAAACAGTTGAAAAAAGGAGACAACATTATCCTTGCTGCTTTTGGAGCTGGCTTCACTTGGGGTTCAGTTTATTTGAAATGGGCCTACAATTCGTAATCTAATTTGATAAAACATACTACCATGAGTCGTCTCATTATTAAAAGTCACGAAGAATTCGAAAAGTACGTTGGCGAGAAGCTTGGCGTTTCCGAATATCACACGGTTACACAGGAGCAAATCAACAAATTTGCCGATGCAACACTGGACTACCAATGGATTCACACCGATCCGGAACGCGCCAAAGCGGAAGGAGCTTTTGGAAAAACAATTGCACACGGTTACTTGACGCTTTCATTACTTCCGGTAATGTGGGAAGAAGTGATTACCGTTGAAAACTTCGCCATGCTGGTTAACTATGGAATCGACAACTTCAAATTTGGTCAACCCGTTTTAGTTGACAGCAATATCAGAACACACGTTTGGTTGAAGTCAATCGCCAACTTAAGAGGAATCAGCAAAGTTCAGCTGAGGGTGCAAATGGAGATTGAAGGAAATAAGAAACCTGCATTTGACGGTGAAGTAACATTCCTTTACCACTTCAACAAATAAGAACCGACTCTGACGTTTAAAAACATCTCTTTTGAGTTAAAATAGAAAGGTTTCATTTTTCCAAAAAATGAAACCTTTATTATATTTGGTCTCGCTTAAAAAAAGAAAGAGAGATGGCTAAAACATACAACGAAGTAAACACGCAGGTTATCAACCTAATTGGTAAAGGAACGATCATCACCGGAGACGTAAAATCAGAAGGTGATATCAGAGTCGACGGAGAACTTAACGGTAATATTTCGAGCAACGGACGTGTTGTTATTGGTGATACCGGGAAAGTAACAGGCGAAGTAACCTGTAAAAACTGCGAAGTTGCCGGTTATGTGAAGGGAAAGATGAAAATTGAGCAATTAATAACCCTAAAATCCACTTCCACTGTTTTGGGGGAGATAACCACTGATAAACTAAGCATTGAACCGGGATCAGTTTTCTCTGGTACTTGTACCATGGGAGGACAACTAAACCATGAAAAAACGAAAAACGCCTAAAGATTTTAATCAATTTATTCAATACTCAAGCCTTGCATTCGAGATGATCGTAATTATGGGCTTGGGCGTCTTTGCGGGAATAAAAATTGATGATTGGCTGAATTTAAATTTTCCGGTCTTTACGCTTGTATTAATGATACTGGCATTTATAGGGGCAATCTACCATGCCATTAAGAACTTTATAAAAAAGAAATAAGATGAAATCGTTTCTTATCAAGACTGGAATATTGGCCATTATCCTAATTGTTGGTGAAAACTTACTCACAAACGTTATGCATGTGGGTACAGGTATCCCCCATTTCGAGTTAATGGTCGCTTTTTTCTATGCGGTTACCAATTTAATTCACTTCAAACTCGTCACAGTTATTTCGAAGAACATTCGGAAATTCAACATGTGGTTCCTGGGGTTGAATATGGCAAAGATGTTTGTGTACATTTTCTTTGCTCTGGGTTATGTCTGGGGGCACGCTCAACATGCTAAACTATTCCTACTTTGCTTATTTATAACTTACTTAGGCTTTACGTTAGTGGAAATAAACGCAATCACGCGCATTGTAAAACGAAAAAATTAAGGATTCTTCTAAATTAATTTATTAATTTGCAAGCTCCTTTCAAAAGAACATATACGACATGGTGAATCTCAAATTAAAGCTTTCAGGAAAAGCCAACTACATCGCTTTTCTGATTGTTTTCGTAACATTGGGGCTAGCCTCAAAGAGTATCTTGGCTGAAGAGATACACGGATCTGAAGAGCAGGCTGAATCTCATCTTGAAAAATTTGAAGCTGGTAAATTTGTTACAGAACACGTTTCCGACGCTTTCGAATGGCACATCTTAACTTACAAGACCCACCACATTTCCGTTCCGCTTCCGATTATTCTCTACAGTAAAAACTCAGGTTTAAATATCTTCTGGTCTTCAAAATTTGAACACTGCCACGCAACCTATAAAAACTTCCAAATAGAAGAAACCGGTGACAATGCCGGTAAAATCGTTGAACTGGATAATTCAGGTGAAGTTATCGGACTACCAATTGACCTTTCAATAACAAAAGCAGTAGCCGGCATCTTTGTCAGCGTCTTCATTTTGTTGTTTATACTTTTAAAAGTAGCACGAATGGCAAAAAATTCGGCTGGTCGGGCACCTACCGGTTTGCAAAACCTAATAGAACCGATTATCCTTTTTATCCGGGACGAGGTTGCTATGCCTACAATTGGCAAAGACAAGTATCAAAAGTACCTGCCTTTTCTACTGACTATTTTCTTTTTTATATTACTGAATAACCTCATGGGCTTAATCCCAATATTCCCGTTCGGTGCAAACGTAACCGGAAATATTGCTGTGACTATGACTCTGGCGGTATTCACGTTTATTATCACAACATTCAGCGGAAACAAACATTACTGGAAAGAAATTTACAACCCCGACGTTCCCTGGTGGTTAAAATTTCCAATCCCTTTAATGCCGCTCGTCGAGCTTACCGGTGTGATCACTAAACCGATCGTTTTAATGGTCCGTTTGTTTGCCAACATGCTTGCAGGCCACATGATTGTAACCGTATTTGTGGCCCTGATCTTTATCTTTGGTCAAACGGGAGGCGTCGCAACAGGTCTGGCTGTTAGCCCACTATCCGTTTTATTTTCGGTTTTCATTCTCTTGCTCGACGTCTTAGTGTCATTCATTCAAGCCTATGTGTTCACACTTTTATCGGCTTTGTATTTCGGAATGGCAACAGCAGAACACCATGCTGCGGAAGAACATTAATCAAATACTCAATCATTAATAAATTTCACTATGAGTACATTACTAGTCATTTTACAAGAAGCTGTCGCTAGCGTTGGTAACGTTGGTATTGGTTTGGCTGAGATTGGTGCCGGTATCGGTGCTGGTTTGGCTGCAGTAGGTGCCGGTATCGGTATCGGTCGTATTGGAGCCAGTGCCATGGAAGCGATTGCACGCCAACCTGAAGCAAGTGGCGATATTCGTTCAAACATGATCGTATCTGCCGCGTTGGTTGAAGGTGTTGCTTTCTTCGCCGTTATCATCTGCGCATTGATTCTTTTTAGTTAAGAAATGTTTGTTAAATGTTGCCAGCTTCCGGGGTTGCCGGAAGCTAAGGCAGCATAAAAAATTTTTGACATGGGATTTATTACACCGGATTACGGAACCCTATTTTGGATGGTGATCATCTTTGGCATCACTTTTTATATTTTAAAAAGATTTGCCTGGAAACCAATCCTTACAGCTTTGGATGACCGTAAAAACACAATCGCAGAAGCACTTTCTTCTGCAGATAGAGCTCGGCAGGAAATCGCCGATATGAAAGCTGATCAAGAGCAAATTCTGGAAGAAGCCCGCAAAGAGAAGAACGAAATCCTAAAGGAAGCTCGTGAAGTGAAGGACAAAATTATTGCGGAAGCAAAAACGTCGGCGCACACAGAAGGTCAAAAAATTATTGAAACAGCCCGACTTCAAATTGAAACAGAAAAAACAGCTGCAATTGCTGAAATGAAAAAGCAAGTTGTGGAACTTTCGGTTTTAGTGGCTGAAAAAATAATCCAAAAGGAACTCAAAGAAAATAAAAATCAGGAGGAACTGGTGAACAGCCTGCTGAAGGATTTGAAATTGAAATAGGATTATGGATCAAAGTAAAGTTACAGTTCGCTACTCGAAAGCATTCTTCAGCCTTGCCAAAGAAAAGAAACAACTTGATACCCTTCGAACCGATATTGAGCTGATTTATACTTTATGCAATGACAGTGCTGACTTCAGAATATTACTGGA
>QKCF01000318.1 GCA_003246935.1 Sunxiuqinia sp.
TGGAATGGACGGTGGTATTGCTGTTTGCGAAATCCCAAACCTGCAAAACCTGATGAAATACATGTGTAAAAACGGGTTCGAGCATCACGTTGCCATGGTACGAGGACATGTTTCAGAGATCCTTGAAGAAGCAATCGGAAATTATCTGGGATGGGAACTTTACAAACACAAATAATCAAGAAAACACAACTACATGAAAAAATATAGTGACATCGAGTTAAAGCTAAAATCGGTGAAATACCGTAAAGCCTTACTCAAATATATCAAACTGGCTAACGCCGGCCATACTGGAGGAGACCTCTCTTGTACAGATATCTTGAATGTTCTGTACAACGACGTGATGAATGTTTCTCCGGAGAATTTCAAAGATGAGAACCGCGACCGCTACATTCAAAGCAAAGGACATGCAGTAGAAGCCCTATATGTAGTTTTAGCCGACCAGGGCTTTTTCCCAGAGAGCGATCTGGAAACCATGTGTCAATACAAATCAAAATATGTTGGACATCCAACGCGCAAGGTAAAAGGTATTGAATTTAATACCGGAGCACTAGGACATGGGTTGCCGATTAGCGCAGGTATTGCACTAGCAGCAAAAAAGGACAAGGCGCCTTATCGGGTATTCACCATGCTGGGTGACGGCGAATTAGCTGAAGGTTCAAACTGGGAAGCAGCGATGATGGCGTCGCATTACAAGCTGGACAACCTGGTTGCAATCCTTGATCACAATACATTGCAAATCACCGGACGAAATAAAGACGTTTGCTCTCCACATCCGATTGATGCGAAATTTGAAGCTTTTGGATGGAGAGTTGTGTCGGTAGACGGTAATGATATAAACGAACTACGTCGGGTGCTGAATGAAATTCCAGCAGAAACAGGCAGACCAACCTTTATTATTGCCAATACAGTTAAAGGCAAGGGTGTCAGCTACATGGAAGACGTAAAAAAATGGCACCACGGTGTCCCTTCTGACGACGAATATAAACAAGCTATCCAGAACTGGATGCACAGGAAGCTGATTTATTAAAAGAACTGAATACCGTTAATTCATAAACAGAAGAAGATGAGCTTAAAACCATTAAGTTTAGGAAAAGCCAACCTGGAAGAATATTCTGCTACTTTAATTGAGTTAGCCGAAAAAAATTCTAATATACTCGCGGTTACCAGCGACTCCAGGGGGTCCGGTAAGTTGGTATCCTACGCAGAAAAGTACCCAGAGCAGATTGTTGAAGTCGGTATTGCAGAGCAAAACCTGGTTGGTGTTGCCGCTGGCTTAGCATCAACAGGTAAGAGTATTTTTGCAACATCTCCGGCATGTTTCCTGGCAACACGTTCCTTGGAACAAGTCAAGAACGATGTCGCCTACTCAAATCAACCGGTTGCCTTAATCGGAATCAGTGCAGGCGTAAGCTATGGAGCACTTGGAACAACGCACCACTCGCTGCACGATATAGCTGCTTTACGCGCGTTCCACAACATCGACATCGTTGTTCCCGCTGATAATTTCGAAACCCGAGAGGTTATCAAGTTTGCTGCACAATCAGACAAACCGATCTTCATTAAGTTTGGTAAAAAGAAAATGCCTCACCTCCCTCGACTCGAAGAGAAATTTGAAATCGGCAAAGCTTCTGTTGTTTGCGAAGGAACCGACGTAGCCTTTATTGCTTGTGGTGAAACTGTTGCTCCTGCCTACGAAGCAGCTCGATTGCTCGAGGAAAAAGGTATTTCTTCGGAGGTAATCAGCATGCACACCATTAGCCCACTCGACGAAGCGACAATCCTTCGTGTTGCCGATAAATGCAAGGCGATTGTTACTATTGAAGAACACAGCGTACATGGTGGCTTAGGCGAGGCATGTGCAGCAACGTTAATGCAAAACGGCAAGGCTATTCCATTCAAAATAATGGCTATCCCTTACGAAGATACAGTAGCCGGGTCCCAGGAAGAAATCTTCAGCCACTACGGTATTTCAGGAGAAGGCTTAAAAGATAAAGCGCTTGAACTTTTAAAGTTATAAGCAAATGTTAAAATCGAGGATTACCTGATACCAATCGTCATGCCGGTTTTGCTTCGTCTGTCGGACAGGCCTACAAAACCGGCATTTCTTTCTATCTTATTTGTTTCTAAGACGAATGATTCTCGAGTTCTGCTAAACGAACTAAAACCTAATAAACCAACCCATGAGAAATGGTCTTCTATTTATTTTTGCCGTTCTTTTTTCGATTTGTAGCTGTATAAGAAAAGAGCTCCACACCCACGTAGGACTTTACAGAACATTTGAATTACCAGTGGAAAACACCAAAGCCTACCTCAACAAATTTACAGACGTAGAACTTCGAAGTACCTTCACCGCGCCATCAGGCAAGGAAACAAAATTTTGGGGATTTTTTGATGGTGACGGAAGAGGAGGAGGTGACAAACAAACCGGCACAATTTGGAAAATCCGTTTCATGCCCAACGAAATTGGAACATGGACTTACCAATGGTCCTGGAGCGATGGTACTCCCGGTGGCAAGGGAAGTTTTCTCTGCGACTCGATCAACGCCGGGAAAGGAATTCTGCGAGCTTACAACAAAAATCCACATTGGCTGGCCTATAACGGAACCGATCCCGTCTGGCTAAAATCGTACTACGAAAGTGGACACGGATCGATTGCCCAACCTTTCGACTGGATCTCAACCAATGTATATCAGCCTATGATTGATCGAGGATACAATCACCTTCAGGTTAACTGGTTACTTTCACTTTGCTGCTTCACCCAAATCTATCACGATGGCCCGTCACCCTCAACCCAAGACCTCGCTCTATATGAAGACGGAAAAGCCTAGGAAAAAATGAGACTGGATGTATGGCAAATGATGGAGCAGCACGTCACCTGGCTCAACGACCGAAATGTGGGACTACATCTTTTTCTGGGATTTGATGGAAGTAAAAATGACGGTCCCGCATGGACTAATTTAAGTGTTGCAGAAAAAGATTTTCTCGTACGGTACGCAATTGCACGATTGGCGCCATATGCTAATATTGCCGGTTGGGGTTTTGTATGGGAAGTTTCCGGCGACCGCGAAGAGTCTGAACTTGGATGGGCCCGACTGATTCAAAAATATGATGTCTTCAATCACTTGCGCACTTATGAAGACGAACACCCGGCGCAGAATGAATACCACCGATCAGAGTACAATTTTGCCGCTATTGAAAATCATTCAATAGCCTCAGAAGACCGGGACACAGATCGCCCTTTCTGGAAAGAAGCCTGGACTCACCACCAAGCTTGTTTAGCGGCCTATGTTCCGGGTAAACCGGTTTATATGATTGAAGGAAACGCATTGTGGCGTCGTTTCTGGCAACAACGAACCAAAGCAACAATCAATGATTTACGACAGGCTGCATGGGCTTGCGTTACTGCCGGAGCCTCCTTTAACTGGTGTGGACATGCCGGCGAAGATGAACTCGTGGCATTCGGTGCCGAAGGTCTCCCTTTTTATGGAGACGAAAATCCTTACTCCCTTGCTGCTGACCAAATAGATCTGTTAACTGATGTGATGAACCACGAAATTCAATTTTACAACATGATCCCGGCTGACTCACTACTAACCAGCCACGACAACAAAAAGGTCTGGTGCTTAGCAGAACCCGGAAAGCAATACCTGGTTTTTTCAATTTCGGGGACTCCATTCAAACTTGAACTTGAAAAAGGAGTATATATCACAACAAAATGGCTGAATACTAAAAATGGAGATATACAAAACATGCCTCCTTTTTCTGTTTCAGACCATAAATCTGTCCAATTCACTCCTCCCGATTCTGCTACTGATTGGGTGCTTTTAGTAAAAGGCAAGTAAAACAAATACCCTCCCACTTCCTGTGATTAAGAACCTGCATAAACCAATAACGCGTGCTCCGTAACCTTCGTTACTGCTGCGCATTCAACTCAAGCATGAATTCTTTTTAGTCAGGGAGTATTTACTTCGTCGCACAGAACTTGTTGCTTACGCCATAAAACACGCTTAAAATCAAGAAGTAAAAACAAACATTAAACCTACAATTTCACTCGAATCCTACTTCTACTTTTTTCTTGCAAAACCCCTTACATTAAAAAAACCAATTTTTGTTAATTTATTCAACAGAGCTACTAGTTTTCGTTTTTTTTCTTTTATTTTGAAAAACGAAAATAAACCACAACAAACCTATAACTCTAAATGCAATGAATTGTCAGTACTCAGAAATTTAAAAGCATAAAATTGCAAAATTGAACTCCGAAATTTCAAGAGTAAACCAACAACGTACTCATCATTCCCCATCAGGACAAACCACTACAAACAACTAAATAACAATCAATTGAACCCACAGCACCAAATCTAACTATTTGAACAAAAGAAGAATTACAAAAAACTGATATCAAAATTTAACGACAACAATAAAACAATCTAAAAACAAAAAGAAATGAATCTAAAAAAACAAACTTTCGGCGTTATCATCGCCACCCGGAACATTTTCAACTTCCAACTAGCCGTTGATGCCCGCCAAAAAGTCCTTAGCAAGCTGGAAAGCATGGGATATGGCTCTGTTATCCTGGCCGAAGGTGAAACACCAACAGGAAACATAGAAGGATATGCCGATGCTGTAAAATGTGCTGATCTTTTCAAGAAAAATGCG
>QKCF01000046.1 GCA_003246935.1 Sunxiuqinia sp.
TGAGCAACGGCATGTTGGAGGAATTTGCCTCATCGGCTGAAGAAATTGATCGTGCCCGCCATTTTGGACAGTTAGCCAGCAACCTACATACCGACCTGCACGAATGCCTCGGACATGGTTCCGGACGCATGCAACCCGGTGTAACCCCCGAAGATCTGAAAAACTATTATTCGACAATTGAAGAAACCCGTGCCGATCTTTTTGCGCTTTATTATATCGCCGATCCCAAATTGCTTGAATTAGGTTTGGTGCCCTCACCCGAATCGGGCAAAGCAGAATATGACGCCTACCTGCGCAACGGACTGATCACCCAACTAACACGCATCCAGCCCGGAAAAGACCTGGAAGAATCGCACATGCGAAACCGGCAACTCATTGCCCGCTGGGCTTACGAACAAGGGAAAGCAGCCAATGTGGTGGAACTGATTTGCCAAAATGGCAAAACTTATGTCCGGATCAACGATTACAAACAACTGCGCGAACTATTCGGTCAATTGCTTCGCGAAGTGCAGCGAATAAAATCGGAAGGCGACCTTGCCGCAGCCCAAAAGCTGGTGGAAACCTATGGCGTTAACGTTGACAAAACATTGCACACCGAAGTGCTGGAACGCTTTCGAAAGCTAAATGTAGCACCCTATGCCGGTTTTGTAAACCCTGAACTTTTGCCGGTAAAAAACGAAAACGGCGAAATCACCGATGTTACCGTTGATTATTCCGCAGGTTACACAGAGCAGATGCTTGCCTACTCTGAAAAATACGGATTTCTGATTTAAGCCGCAGATATCATTCAATTAAGAGAAGGAGATGGACAATCTCCTTCAAACTTACTTTATCCAGAAACCCATCCATTCCATGTTTCATAAAAGAATGCAGCAAGCTCAACCAAATTCGGCAGACCACGTATTTAATGAGGTACAACACTTAGCCTCTAATAAAGCGTTGCTTGCATACGCTTTAAATGAAGGTAGTACCCGAATGCCCGTGGAAAACCTCATCCTCCAGGGGCTTTCAAAAAAAGGGTACTCCTTAACTTAGTAAGTGTACCCTTCTCTCCTTATTTCTATGAAAAATTACCACCTGAGGCTTATACGCTTTCTTCTTTCGTCCCCTAAACAAGTTATAAGCCCGATAGCAACAAGCTGATTAGCCCATACTCCCAAATGGATTTTCGTTTAATTTAAATAGATGACAGTTTGAAACAAAAAATGGGTGACAAACTGCAAACTTATATCTTAAGCTGTTCAAAAAGCTTTACCAGGCGCTCATCAGACGGGCGTGGAGCATTTTTTTCTACAATGTTCCCTTCCGGATCAATTAGAATGAAACGAGGAATCCCTGAAATAACATAGCCATCCTTAAATTTTTGGTCGGTAGCAAAAAGCTGAACTCCTCCCATTTCTTTTTCTGCAATCATATTCCTCCAGGTTTGTTTTGCACTTTCGTCGTCAATTGAGATACTTACAAATGCTATGTTCCTGCCGTGGTATTTCTCTTCAATTTTTTTCAGGTGGGGGATTTCAGCCTTGCAAGGGCCGCACCAGGTTGCCCACACATCAATATAAACATACTTGCCTTTGAAATCGTCTAAAGAAGTAGTTCCGCCAGCATAGTTCTCGTAGTCATAAAACTTGGGTGATGGCTTGCCTTTGTCAAGCATACTTATTTGGTTGTAAACCTCTGAAATTTCCTTCCGGTGCCCTTCATCCTTGGCAATTTCCATATAGGAACTATAAATTTCATCTTTGTTTTCCAAACGAGAAAATCCTCTTTTGATTGAAATAAATAATAGTTCTTCGCGAATTAGCTCGTTTTCAATGTCCTTAGCTATTGTTAATGCAGCAACCCCCTCTGAAGATGCCTCCCCTGTTTTAACAAGATCTTTGCTTTTAAAACGAAGGTCACCAACAAGCAAGCTCCTGTATTCCCTTGAATATTTAAAAAGGTTCGTATCGTTATAATCAAAACCAGACGCCTCTGATTTAAATCTTTCAGAAGGCTCATAATCTTCTATCTTATTGAAATAAGAATAATACTCAGGATAGAAATTGAGCGCGTGCAGGTATCCCATTTTGATGGCCCTATCTTCAAGCGACCTCAATGAATCGGATATATCAGTTACTTTTTCCAGTTCTGCTTTTAACACAGCCATTTTACTTTTGGTTTTTTCGAGAAAAGCATCTTCATCCAACGAGAAAAGTTTTTTTCCTTCTTTCCTTTCTGCATCGTTCAGTTTCGTTTTTGCCAATAGGTAGTTGCTCATTCCAGGCAAGTGCCCGGTAAAGTGAATGGTGTTGAGGAAATCATTGGCATCGGCAGTAAAATGGAGTGTTCCTCCATGAAAAACATAGAAACCCAAGTACGCCCCATCCATTACCAGGTAATACTGGCCTTCAGCCAGCCTGAGGGTGTCATTTATGCTCCCAGTACTGTCAATCTTCAAAACAATTTCTGAGCGGTCATCTGAAACCACTTTTACATCTCCGCCAGAATAGTTTTGAACTTCACCTGTTATAATTGCATAATCCACAGGTTTTTGCTTGCACGCCATTGCCAATACCGTAAGGACAGCAATAAGAATTGCGTTTAATTTTTTCATATATTTTGATATTTAATTTTTAGTGGCTCCATGTTTGGCTAAATCAATTGTGTATTGAATTTTCCGAGCTATATATATCCAACCTTGTAGCATTCCTGGAGGATGTTGGAACCGATTGTTGATAATTGATTTCAAATACGCCAACCTGTTTGGAGATCTGCTTTGTGATCTTTTCAACAACATCATTTATCCCCGATAATGATATTTGAATATTGTATTGTCCTTCTTTTGCCAGTTCATCGGCAATTATATTGGTAACCATCAACCTGTTCTTGTTCAAAAAAAGCAGGATTTTTCCTAAAAGGAGCAGGTTCTTTTCAATACGAATTTCTATCAGATAGTTAAATCTCATCTTAGGCCTGAATATCATTTGATTGAAGCCAGGCACACAGGCTCAGCCTGGCTTCAATCTTATTTTGCTTAATAGGTATTTTGCTTTAATGCACCCTCGCTCGAGTTAATATCCTTATTGGGTATCGGACGGGCATACTTTCTTGAGTTTTTCTCAAGCGTGTATGTAACAAGTTCTTTCGTACCCTCAATAATGTCGCTAACAGGGAAAAAGCTGCGTGTTATTACAACATCGTCGTTGGGATTGTCATTGCTGTTATAACGGCGAATATCAAAGAAACGTTGTGTAAAGGGCAGCTCTCGCCTTCTTTCTTTTAGAAGCTCACTTAAAGCTTCATCCTGCGAGCTTGCTGACAGGTTGATTGTTTCTGCAGGGGCTGTGCTTGCAATTCGTGCTGCCCTCAAAATATTAGCTGTGTTTAATCCCTCATTCCAATTTCCCAGTCGAATCTGACATTCGGCTTTAATCAATAGCATTTCGCCAACTGTAGGTCCCGAAGGCAAACGGTCGTTCGAGAAGAAGACATAGCCGGGGTACTGGTACAACTTACCATACCGGGGATGCCCAACTGCTCCCATTGTCAGGGAGTAATCTTCTACCACATGATACTGGTAACGCAAATCATTCGCTTGATCGTAAACCGCCAAAAGTTCGGCAGATGGCCAGTAATTGAACCTTCCGTTTACCATAAAGCGGTAATAATAAAGTTCGTTCCATGCCATTTGCTGGTCTGGATCATAGGATGTATAGGTAAAAGGATATTCAATGTTGACCCTGTTCGGCCTTCCGTTCTCAAAATACATTGCCATTCCAACATAATAGGACATTCC
>QKCF01000114.1 GCA_003246935.1 Sunxiuqinia sp.
CTTTTCCTTCTTTTTTTACACCTCTTCAAATGGTGCGTCTGGTTTTGAGGCGTCCTATCTTTGTCTTGTTCTTACAAGAGAAATAACGAATCATTTCTATATTAAAATTTTCGTCAGGTATGAAGAGGTTTTTATTTATTCTAGTCACGCTTTTTATAGGCTTGAGCTCACATGCTCAAATTATGGAGCCAGTTAAGTGGTCGTTTGCATCAAAACAGGACGGCGATCAGGTGAAGTTAATCTTTAAAGCAACGATTGACCAAGGTTGGCATTTGTATGATACAAAGTTGCCTGAAGGTGGTCCTGTTCCAACATCCTTTCATTTTAACGATAACGCCAATATCGAGTTTGTTGGAGAGATGACTACGAATCCACAACCGATCGACAAATTTGACGAGACGTTCCAGATGGACTTGCGGTATTTTTCCAACCAAGCAGAATTCATTCAGGTCGTAAAGGTTAAGTCTGCCGATCCTGTGACGATTGATGGTTACCTCGAATTTATGTGTTGCAACGACGAGACTTGTTTGCCGCCTACCGAGGTTGACTTTAGTTTTAAGGTAGACGGTGTAAAAGCTGCACCTGAAAAGAAAGCCGAAGTTCAGAAAGCTGAACCAAAAAAGGAAGAGCCTAAACCGGTTGTCAGTGAGCAAAAGGAAGAACCTAAGGCGGAAACAGTAATTGTTGAAGTAGCCGAAACAACGTCTCAAGCAGACGTTGTGGAAAAGGCTGCCGAGCCGGTACATGAGACAAAAA
This sequence comes from Sunxiuqinia sp., assembly GCA_003246935.1. Taxonomy (GTDB): domain Bacteria; phylum Bacteroidota; class Bacteroidia; order Bacteroidales; family Prolixibacteraceae; genus Mangrovibacterium. Next base: position 757 of record QKCF01000114.1, read on the forward strand.
CGCCTGCTGAAGAAGGTAAGGTGATGACCGACAAAGGTAAAACTGCATCGCCTGAGAACTTGTGGATGTTCCTGTTTTTCTCTTTCTTGGCAGGTTTAGCGGCAATCTTAACGCCTTGTGTGTTCCCTATGATTCCGATGACCGTTTCATTCTTTATGAAGAGTGGCGATACGAAATTGAAGTCGAGGTTGTATGCATCTGTTTATGGGATTTCAATCATTGCGATTTACACCATTGTGGGAACAGTTGTTGCTTTGATCTTTGGACCGGATATCGCGAACTTCCTAAGTACGCACTGGATTCCGAACCTGATTTTCTTCCTGGTTTTTATGATTTTTGCTTTTTCATTTTTTGGTATGTTCGAGATTGTACTGCCAAGTTGGTTAGTCAATAAATCAGATAGCCAGGTTGACAAAGGTGGATTTATGGGCTCATTTTTTATGGCCTTGACATTGGTGCTGGTTTCATTTTCATGTACAGGCCCAATTGTTGGAGCAATCTTGGTTGAGTCGGCCGGTGGCGCTGTGTTGAAACCTATTGTTGGTATGTTCGGCTTTTCGTTAGCCTTCGCCCTGCCGTTTACCTTGTTTGCCCTGTTCCCGGGATGGTTGAGCAACTTGCCTAAATCGGGTGGTTGGTTAAACTCGGTGAAAGTTGTATTGGGCTTCCTCGAATTGGCATTGGGCTTGAAATTCTTGAGTATTGCCGATCAGACTTACCACTGGGGAATTCTGGATCGCGAAGTTTACCTGGCTCTATGGATTGTCATCTTCGTCCTGCTCGGATTTTATCTGTTGGGTAAACTAAAATTCTCGCACGACAGTGAAGTGAAGCACGTTACGGTACCTCGCCTGATGCTGTCGATCATTACTTTCGCTTTTGTTGTGTATATGATCCCGGGCATGTTTGGTGCACCTTTGAAAGCCATTTCAGGTTATCTGCCTCCGATGGAAACACACGATTTTGATTTGCGTGGTGTAGTTCGCGAAGAGATTCGTTTGAACGGCGGTGCCGGAAGTGGAGAGACCAGTACCTTAGACGTGAAACCTAAATACAGTGACTTTTTGCATTTGCCTCACGGCCTGCAAGGATTCTTCGATTACGAGCAGGGAATGGCTTACGCTAAAAAAGTGAATAAGCCCGTGTTTATCGACTTTACAGGACACGGCTGTGTGAACTGCCGCGAGATGGAAGCCAACGTGTGGTCGGATTCGCGGGTGCTGAAACGCCTGATGAACGATTACGTGATCATAGCATTATATGTTGACGATAAAAAAGAATTGCCGGAGGACGAGTGGATTACTTCAACTTACGATGGCCGCGAGAAAAAGACCATCGGTAAAAAATATGCTGATTTTCAAATTACCCGTTTCGGCGTAAATGCGCAACCTTATTATGTGTTGCTCGACCACGAAGGTAAAGAGTTGACACCACCCAAAGCGTATGATTTAAACGCCGATAATTTTGTGAAGTTCCTGGATGAAGGGCTGGCAAACTTCAGCAAGCGTTAAACAAAGCCACAACATTTTTTATTTTTTTTCACCATAGTTTAGTTTAAGATTAGACAGAATCTTTTGAAAGTCCCGGCTTATGGTTGGGACTTTCTTTTTTAGGTTATCAGAAAAACTTCTCGCAATTTTGCCGGAGTGAATTCGAAGTGTTGAAAATGCTCCCTCAAGTTTGCAACAGCAATTCGGGCTATTGAAAACGAGTCCTCAAGTTTGCGGGAGCTAAAATAGGTCGCCGAAAATACTTTCGTAGGTTTGCAAGGGGGAGGTTCAAACATTCAAAAATGGATAAATAATTTTGTAGGAGACCTGAAGCTTGGCTAAATCAGGGAGAGTTTGGTTGTATTTCCTCAATTTTACTTTCATATTTGTAGGATAACAACTTAATTACCAATACCCCAAAAATCTATACACGTGAAAATAGTCAAACTCAGTTTAGCGGTGGTCTTTATGATGACTACTTTTGTCCAAAGCTATGCTCAATCAATAACTGTTAGCTCGCCCAATGATCGAATTCAATTAACGATTAACAATGATGCAAAGCTTAGTTATTCAGTTGTTTTCAATCATCAACAGGTTATAGATGTCTCTCCTTTGGGTTTTGAATTGAAAGACGAACCGGCGATGGACGGAAATTTCACAATTTTGAGCCAGGAAACCGAAACTGTCGATCAAGCTTGGAAGCCGGTTGTACGCTCGAAGCATGCTGAAATTGAAGATCACTACAATCAATTGACTTTGAAACTCAAAGAAAAGGATGGGAGCCAGCGGCGGATGGACTTGATGGTTCGCGCCTTTGACGATGGCGTAGCTTTCCGTTATAAGCTCTACCGCGCCGAGCGGATTGGCAACCGCGAAATTACCAAAGAGTTGACTGGTTTCAATATTCCCGGCGATCCAAAATCGTGGATTGTCGAGTACGGAGGTTACTCCAGTTCGAACGAAGCCGAATATATGGAGCGTAAGCTTAGCTATCTCACTGATAAGTCGATTGCCGGACTGCCTGTTTTGATGGATTACGGCAACAGTTGCTGGTTGGCCATTACTGAAGCGAATATTCACAATTATGCTGGTTTTTATATCGGTACAAATGGACAAACAAACGAGTTAACTACGAAGTTGGTTCCTGTTCCCGGAGAGCCGGAGGCAGGCGCAAAGGTGCGCTTTGACGATGATATTTATTCGCCTTGGCGTGTGGTGATGATTGGCGATACGCCGGGTACGTTGATCGAATCGGAGATCATTCAAAATTTAAATGAACCATGCCAAATTGAAGATCCCTCGTGGATTAAGCCGGGCAAGAGTGCCTGGGACCACTGGTGGAGTGGCGAGGTGAAAATGGAGATGCCTGTGATTAAAGAGTATATTGATTTTGCTTTGGAGATGGGCTGGCCGTATATGTTGGTTGACTGGCAGTGGTACGGCCCGTTTAATAAGCCTGAAGCTGATATTGCGAAATGTGCCCCGCAAATAGATATCCATGAAGTGATAGAGTATGCCCGGGCGAAGAATGTGAAGATCATTCTTTGGTTATACTCGAGCGATGTCAACCGGAACTCGGCCTACAAAGAGGCTTTCCCGCTTTATCATCAGTGGGGTGTGGCTGGTATTAAAATTGATTTTATGGATCGTGACGATCAACAAATGGTGAATTGGTACCACGATATTATCCGTTGTGCTGCCGATAACGAGTTGTTGGTTGACTTCCACGGTGCTTACAAGCCCGACGGCATTATTCGTACCTATCCGAACATGATAACCAGAGAGGGCGTGATGGGCAACGAATACTATAAGTTCTCCAATAAAATGAGTCCCGAGCACAATGTGAAACTTGCGTTTACCCGTATGTTGCAGGGGCAGATGGATTATACGCCGGGTGCTTTCCTGAATGTGACTAAAGATGAGTTTGAGCAGAAAACACCAACCGTTGTATGGAATACCCGTGCTGCCGAGCTGGCGAAGTTTGTGATTTACGAAAGCCCGCTGACTGTAGTTTGCGATCATCCGAAGCATATCCTAAATCAGCCCGGGGCCGATTTCCTGAAAATTGTGCCAACGGTTTGGGACGACATTCGCTTTCTGGCTGGTTATCCCGGCGAATGTGTTGCTTTGGCTAAAAAGAGTGGTGCCGATTGGTATATTGGAGTCTTAAATAACAGCGTTACTAAGGAGGTTGAATTGAAACTGGATTTTCTGAAGGAAGGAAACTATGAACTCGAAATGTGGGCCGATTCGAAAAAATCCGGTCAGCAGCCAACCGAGCTTCTTCAAAAGAAACAAAAGGTAAAAGCAGGAGATACCATTAAGGTGAAGATGGCGAAGGACGGTGGCTATGTCGCTGTTATTCGTTTTTTATAAATCAGTCATTTTATAAAAACAGAGGGCTTGACGATTGTTCGTGAAGCCCTCTGTTCGTTTATCGTTTGTTAAATTCTCTTATAAATAGCGAGCAACGCTCCCTTTGTATTTCAGATAAACTTCCCCAAAAGCGGATTCCAAATAAGTTTCTTCCTTTTTAATAATGCGATGATGAAGGGCGAGGGAAGCCAGCATCATTCCAGCCAGTAAAACAGACGGAACGAGCAGGAAGCAAGCACCGAAGAAAAAGAAGAAACTGGTGTACATCGGGTTGCGGCTGATCTTGTAAACGCCTTCAGTTTGCAACACATGCTCGCTTGTTGGCAAGCCTACTCGAGTAAAAATACTCATGGTGTAATAAGCGGGGAGAAGCAACAGATTACCGGCAAAAAGAAAAATCAGGCTCATCAGCTTTTGCACGGCAGCAATATCATTCTGAATGAGGAAAGGCACCTTCATGAAGAACTGCGGCGAGAATGATGCAACGACGAGTAAGGCAAACACCAACGCGGCAACAGCTTTCGAAAAATAAAACAAGAAGCCGTTTATTGTTGGTTTGCCTTTGATGTTGAAACCGGCGCGCATGGTTTGGTAAGCAAGTAAGCACGTTGCGACGGTAGGAACAAGGCTGAGTACCAGCAGCCCGAACTGAATCAATTGCATTAAATTTCTCCTTTGTAGTGATAGCCTATTTCTTCGATCACAGCTTCAACCTTTTTGATGTCAATGTTCTTGCCCGAAACTTTTACTTCCGAAGTATTTTTGTCGGCAACAACTTCATCAATACCTTCCAATTTCATCAGGTTGCGTGTAACACTGGCCTCGCAATGAGAGCAGGTCATGCCTTCAACTTTCAATGTTTTTTGTGCTGTGGTCTTTATTTTTTGTTTGCTTTTCTCGAAGCGGCTGTAAAAGTAGCCAAAAATTAATGAGCCGATTAAGACCACAGACGAGGTAATTTGCAACCACATCGGAACCATTTCGTGTTCGCCGCTGTGGATGTGCATGACTTTGCTCAGAATAAAGTCGGCCGGAATTAACCAGTTGATGAGTGATCCGAAGACGATAGCGCCGCCAATGATTGTTCCCAAATAGACGAACAGCGATTTACGCCCCATGGTGCTTCCAATAACCGATATCGTAGCTACGTTAGTTGCCGGCCCGGCCATCAGGAAAACCAGTGCTGCCCCGGGCGATACACCTTTCAGTAATAAGACGGCAGCGATGGGTATGGAACCTGTTGCACAGATATAAATAGGAACCGATGCAGCAAGGATCACTAAAATTTCGAGGAATCCCAATCCTTTAAACGAGCTGAAAAAGTCGTCGGGGAGTACCACCGAAATCAGGGCTGCAATCAGGAAGCCGATGATGAGCCACTTGGCAATATCCTGCAAAAGCTCTATGAAAGCATAGTGTGTCGCCTGCATGAACGCATTGCCTTTGGGCTTTTCGGCATGGCATCCGCAGGATGAGTCGTTGCAAACAGCTCCGTTCGACGGTTTCTTCTGGGCTTGTGGTGTAACTGTTAGCAGGCTGCCGTTTGTCGGTTTTCCGGCGGCAGGAGCCATCGCAAATCCGGTAAATACAGGTTTTTGTGCTGCTTTCGGTGCGGGCTTTTCTTTTACGAATTGGTTGGTCAGTATACCTCCCAATATACCTGTCACAAAAGCAACAATAGGGCGAAGCACAGCAAAAGGCCAGCCTAGCATGGAATAAGTGGCAAATATGGAATCGACACCCGTTTGCGGTGTTGAGATCAAAAATGAGTTGGTCGCACCTTTGGATGCACCGTTGCGAAAAAATGAAATTCCTGTTGGTATCACACCGCAGCTGCATAGTGGCATCGGTATCCCGAGTAACGATGCGTTGACTGCGGATTTGGTCGTGGATTTCCCCATGTATTTCTGTACTTTATCCTGGGGGAAAAATACTTTCAGTAAGCCGGCGAAAACCAAGCCCAGTATTAACCAGGGAGCCATCTCGTTTAGCAAGTAAACGAGTTCATTCAAATAATTCAACACAAAATCTTTCATCACTCTTTCTCTTTTATCTATAAAGCAAAACAGCCGTAAAATTGTTTTTAGCAGTCAACGTTATTTGCGGTATAAAAGTATGTAGAATTTTGTATGTATTGTTCTGTCCGCTATCAACCTTAACTTTAATATGGCACAGGTCGTCGATGATGATGATCTAAAGGGATTTTTACAGCCTATACTTTCTCAACGTAAAGCTGAGCTGCTTCGTCTTTGACAACAACTATGCTTTCGCCTTTGTCGATCATGCCCAGGTTAGATACAGCGTCGTAGATTTTACCTTCGATTTGTACTTTGCCAGAAGGACGCAACACGGTATAAGCGATTCCGGTTTTTCCTTTCATGGTTTTAATGGTGGTATCTACCCCTACAAAACCGCGCTCTTTTTCTTGAACTTCGTGTAGAGAAAGATTTCGAAAGACTCCTCTTTCGGCCGTAAATAGTTTTTTACTTAGGAACAGGCTTCCCATAAAACCTGCAAATAAAGCAACAAGTACGGTGGTCAATGCCGTGACTATTCTGTCGGGATGAACATTTTCGAAGTTGAATACCACGTTTTCAATCAGACTTAAAACCAGGCCTGTGAAGGTGAAAAGGATGCCCAAAATACCGGCGATTCCGAAGCCGGGCAAGACAAAAATTTCGACGGCAATCAGAATGAGCCCTACTATAAATAGCAGAATTTCCCAGTTCGCTGCCAGTCCTTCGAGATAGAGCGGCGCAAAGTATGCTACAGCCGCAACGATAGCTACGCCTAGCGGAAATCCAATGCCTGGGGTTTGCAGTTCAAAGTAAATACCTCCGATAATGGCCATGATTAATATGCCAGATACTATCGGGTTTACCAGGAAGCCGATAATTTTTTCGATGAAGCTGGGGGTGTATTCAACAATCTCGTAGTTTTCTACACCTATTTTTTGCAAAACTTCGGGTATGTTCTCGGCAATGCCTTCGCAGTAGCCATTTTTCATGGCTTCGGTAGGAGTGAAGGTTAGCACTTTGCCTGTATCAATAATCCCCGGTATATACACCCGTTCATCAACCATAGCTTCGGCAATTTGAGGATCGCGAAACCAATGGAAAGTTGTATCCTGCCCTGAAATGATTGTATCTCCTCCATGCGACTCAGCTGTTGCACGCATAATCGATCGCATATACGACTGGTACTTATCCGGCATTTTTTCACCGGTTTGGTTTACCACGGTTGCAGCGCCAATGCTCCCGCCTTTACGCATATAAATACTGTCGCAGGCAATAGAGATCAGAGCGCCTGCACTTGCTGCATTATTGTCAATAAATACATAAACAGGAATCCGGCTGTTCAAAATTTTGGTTCGTATGGAGTCGGCGTCGAGCACTGTTCCTCCATAGGTATTCATATGAATCAGAATCAGATCAGCATCCAGACTATCTGCCTCTGCAAATGCGTGTTGGGTATCACGCCATGTTTTTGGCATGATATTGTCCTTAATATTCAGCTGGTAAACTAATTTTTTCTCGCCGGAATTTTCCTGAGCAAAAATCGATTGGTTTAGTACAAAAGATAATAAAATGAGCAGCAATAACGTCCGTTTCATAATTAGTCGGATTGTAATGGGTTACTCAAAGTTAATTTTTTTTGGTTTTCTGCTTTTGACGTGGCCTGATAATTTAGTACTAGTTAGTACTCCGATTGCGGGACTTTGTAAAGTTTACTGATATCATATCCCCGTTTTTCAGCTTTATCGACCAGCATTTGGTAGGTGCTTGGTTCCATTTGCGGCTGGCGACTCAAAATCCAAAGGTAATCGGGACTGGAACTCCCGATTAATGCATAACTATAGTTTGTCGTATCCAGATCGAGAATATAGTAGTCAGCGTAAAAAATCCAAAAGAAGGAGACTTTCAATTTCCCCGGATCTTCTGGATTGGGGATCTTTGCCAAGCCGATTGCAGCATCATATTCTCCATTCAGGCTGTCTTTTCGACCTGAGTTTACCACCCTGATTTTTCCATCGTCCCGTAAAAGGTAATTCGCAGTAACTGAAACCAGATCTTTCTCAAACGAGTGCTGGTAACGGGCGATTTCATACCAGTTTCCCGTGTAGCGGTTAATATCAACCGTTTTTACAGTAGTGGTGTCAATGGTACTTTTGCTTGAACATGCATATAGTAGAAGGGCTATAAAGAAAGGGAGGAATATTTTTCGAATCATGGTTATTTGCAAAGGTTTTATGATATGTAATCAATGTACAAAATTTTTATCATGCCTACTTAATGATGATTGTAAAAGGAATGTTATGCTTTCGAATTACGATTTAATCATCCGGTTTTGCAGATGATCCGGTATTTGGTAAGCTGGTGAATTTCAGGGGGGCAATCACATGGGCGGGTAGGTCGAGGTTAAACGCAAATATTTACTAACTTTAGCGCCTCGAAAATTTTAAATCATGGAATTGAATTTATTAACTGCAATCACCCCTATAGATGGCCGTTACCGGTCAAAAGTTAGCAAGCTCGAAAACTACTTTTCGGAGTACGCACTGATTAAATACCGCGTATTTGTTGAAGTGGAATACTTCATCGCTTTGTGCGAATTACCATTGCCACAGTTATCCGATTTCGATAAGACTTTGTTCCCGAAATTGCGTCAGATCGTAGCTGATTTTTCGGTTGAAGATGCTCAGCGCATTAAAGATATCGAAAAAGTGACCAACCACGATGTAAAAGCAGTTGAATATTTTCTGAAGGAAGAATTCGATAAGTTAGACATTAAAAAATACAAGGAGTTTATTCACTTTGGATTGACTTCGCAAGACATCAACAATACGGCTGTACCTAAGTCGATTCACGATGCATTGGATTTTGAATATTTCCCGGCAATAAACGATTTAGTTGACAAACTGGATGAGTTGGCTGATGAGTGGAAAGGTATTCCAATGTTGGCGAAAACGCACGGGCAACCGGCATCTCCAACCAACCTAGGAAAAGAGATCCGTGTGTTCTCGGAACGATTGAAAAGACAATTGGACCAATTGCGCGAAATTAACTGCGATGCTAAGTTTGGTGGAGCTACCGGTAATTTCAATGCTCACAATATTGCATATCCTGGAATTAGCTGGAAGGCTTTCGGTAACCATTTTCTGAAGAATTATTTGGGTTTGGAGCGTGCGCAGTATACCACACAAATTGCGAACTACGATAATCACTCAGCAATTTTCGACGCATTGAAGCGCATCAATACAATTATTCTGGACTTGGACCGTGATATGTGGACTTACATTTCGATGGAATACTTCAAGCAGAAAATTAAAGCTGGTGAGGTTGGTTCGTCAGCCATGCCTCACAAAGTAAATCCGATCGATTTTGAAAACTCGGAAGGTAACTTGGGAATGGCTAATTCGATTTTCGAACACCTTTCTGCAAAATTGCCGGTATCGCGTTTGCAACGCGACCTGACTGACTCGACGGTATTGCGTACGATTGGTATGCCTATGGCTCATACCTTAATTGCAATTAGTTCAACGATGAAAGGTTTGGATAAACTGTTGTTGAATAAAAATGCAATTGAAGCTGATTTGGAGAATAACTGGCCGGTGGTTGCTGAAGCTATTCAAACGATCTTACGTCGCGAGGGCTATCCAAATCCATACGAAGCGTTGCGCGATTTGACTCGTGTTAATAAAAAGATTGACCAGCAGGTTGTGCATGAGTTTATCGATACCCTGAATGTGAGTGACGAATTGAAAGCTGAATTAAAAACGATTACGCCTCAGAACTACACCGGTATTTTTTAATCCCGGTTCTGAAATCATATAAATGAAGGACTTATTTCGATTATTCAGACGCTTTTTGCCCCCCTATAAGGGACGAGTTGTTCTGAACTTTGTGTTCAACTTGCTTTCGGCAATTTTTACAGCGTTCTCTTTTGGATTGTTGTCTCCGATTTTGGGTATTTTATTTGGTACCGATCAACCGGTTCGGGAGTTAGTGCCTTGGGAGATGACAATTGATAGTCTGAAAAACAATGCAGCTTATTTCCTGACTTGGGTGATCGACACTTATGGTCAGTCGTCGGCGCTTATTTATATCGGTGTATTTGTCGTTGTAATGGTTTTGCTGAAGGTGCTTTTTATGTACATGGCCAGCCTTATGATGATGGATATCCGGAACAGCGTTGTTCGCGATATTCGTGCATTGATTTATAATAAGCTGATTGCTCTGCCTTTGGGCTTTTTTAGCGATGAACGCAAGGGTGATATCATGGCTCGCATGACGAGTGACGTTCAGGAGATTGAAAACTCGGTCATGAACTCGTTGGACATGTTGTTCAAAAACCCGATCCTGATCCTGACGTCTTTGGTTTACATGATTTACACCAGCTGGTCGTTAACCATTTTTGTGTTTATCATGCTGCCTTTTGCCGGATTCCTGATCGGACGAGTGGGGAAGAGCTTGAAGCGCCAGTCACGGAAAGGAACGAACAAACAAGGAGAAATTCTTTCGATTATCGAAGAAGATATGTCCGGGCTAAGGGTGATCAAAGCGTTCACCGCAGAGAAGCAAGCTGGTGAGCGTTTCAATCGGGAGAATGAAAATTATCGGTTGATCATGAATAAGTTGATGAGCCGTTATTATTTAGCTCATCCGATGAGTGAGTTTTTAGGAACTGCTGTTATCGTTATTGTATTGTGGTACGGTGGAAACCTGATCATCTCGAATGGGGCGAATGCATTGTCGCCTCAGCAATTCATTGTATATCTGGTATTCTTCTACAATATTATTAATCCGGCAAAAGCATTCTCTACAGCTTTGTATAGTGTTGAAAAGGGCTTGGCCTCCATGGAACGTATTGATCGCATTTTGAGTGCCGAGAACAATATTGTTGACAAGCCTGCAGCAGTGACTAAATCATCATTCACTTCGAATATCGAGTATCGTAACGTGAGTTTTCGCTATGTGAAGGAGAAGGTTTTGGATGATGTATCTTTAATGATTCAGAAAGGACAGACAATTGCTTTTGTGGGTAAGTCGGGAAGCGGTAAAACGACCTTGGTTGACCTGTTACCTCGCTTCTGGGATGTTACTGAAGGCGGGATTCTGATTGATGGCGTTGATATTCGTGATATGAAACTACACGATTTAAGAAGCCTGATGGGGAATGTAAACCAGGAGCCAATTCTGTTTAATGAGACGTTCTTCAATAATATTGCATTTGGGGTTGAAGGTGCGACAGAGGAAGATGTGATTAATGCTGCAAAGATTGCCAATGCACACGAGTTTATCGTTACAACAGAGAATGGATATCATACGAATATTGGTGATCGTGGCGATAAATTATCAGGTGGCCAAAAGCAGCGCATATCAATTGCCCGCGCAATATTGAAAAATCCGCCGATCCTGATTTTGGATGAAGCAACTTCTGCGTTGGATACGGAATCAGAAAAATTGGTACAACAAGCGTTGGAAAATTTGATGAAGAATCGTACTTCGTTGGTCATTGCTCACCGCCTTTCAACGATAAAGAATGCCGATGTGATCTGTGTGATGCATAAAGGTAGAATCGTGGAAATGGGAACACATAGTGAACTGCTGGCTAAGGAAGGTCAATATTATAAGCTGCATCGCATGCAGAATTTTTAAAATGGACTTAGATCTATTAATATAAGGTGTCCGGGAGGGCACCTTTTTTTGTTTTTACAGAATTGCTAACTTCAACATCTCAACTAATTAGTCAAAATCATGAAGTCCCTTCCAATCTTATTTGTATTCACATTTTTATTGTCCTTTTTTGACGCGAACGCACAGGATTCAATCGTCTACAAGACAGAAAAGAATATTTTGTATCGGGAAGGAGAGGATTTGACCGACTATATGATTGAACGTTGTCGTTTGGATATTTACTATCCTACCAATAAAGACAGCTTTGCAACGATCGTTTGGTTTCACGGAGGCGGAATTACAGGAGGTGAAAAATTTATACCGGAAGAATGGACCAGAAAAGGCATTGCAGTAGTAGCCGCAAATTACCGATTGAGCCCGAAAGTAAAATGTCCGGAATACATTGAAGATGCTGCGGCTGCCGTAGCGTGGGTTTTTCATCATATTGGTGAATACAGTGGTGCGGAGGATAAAATAGTTGTTTCAGGTCATTCAGCAGGGGGCTATCTGGCGAGTATGGTTGGGTTAGATAAACATTATTTGCAGGCGTTTAATATCGATGCGGATAAGATCGCAGCACTTATTCCTTTCAGTGGGCATACAATTACGCATTTTACGGTGAGAACGGAGCGAGGAATAGCCGGAACTCAGCCCATAGTCGATAAGTTTGCTCCACTCTACCATGTGCGGGCGGATGCGCCTCCTTTGTATTTGATTACCGGTGATCGGGAACAGGAAATGTTGGGCAGATATGAAGAGAATGCTTATATGTACCGAATGATGAAAGTCGCCGGTCATCAGCATACCAAACTTTTCGAAATGGACGGCTTTGATCATGTCACTATGCCGTTACCAGCATCCCCGCTGACGTTGCGTATTATGGCGGAACTGAAGATATTGTGAAAAGGCATGAAATAAAAAAGACCAGCTTCTTATCCACTGGTCTTTCTATTTGTTAAAAAATGAAATCAAATTAACTGAGTTTTGTTCTCAAAGAGCGCTGCTCTAGCTCGTCAACCTGCCAATCGACAATATAATTGAATTTGTCTCCTGTGCAGTGGATGCCGTTTTTCTCGTGCAATGGTTTGTGAGGTTCGTTTCCTTTTGATGTGAAATATCTCACATGATCCAAATAATCAAGCCAGCTTCGTTTTTTTGGTTGCAGTTGTGTTTTCATGTTTCTTGCCGTTTTTACTAAAATCAAATTAAAATGCTAAACGAAATTTTCCAAATAATCTTGGAATTTGAGTACAGTTTGCCTTGATCAGAACGATGTAAAATCGGGGTCAATACTTTCAAATTGTCGCTGAAATGACTACTAAGGTAGTAAATTTCTATTTAAATATTCGTTAATGTATCTTAATTCGTGTAAACGGCAGTTCATGTTATGAAACATCATTACCAGCCGCTTGCTAGAATATCGGCAATGTGAATGGGCTTAATTGGCAGCTTATTCTTAAGAATATAAGCTTCTATGTTCATTAGACACGATGACTCTGTTGTGATGATATATTCGGCTCCGGTAGCCAATGCTTTTTCAACTTTTTGCTCAGTCATCGCGGTTGAGATCGAATGAAATTTTGCCGAAAAGGTTCCGCCGAACCCGCAACAAGTTTCAGTATCTTCCATTTCTACCAGTTCCAAGCCTTCTACTTTTGACAATAATAGACGTGGTTCTTTTTTGATGCCATACTCGCGCAATGCCGTACAAGCGTCGTGATAGCAAACTTTGTGCTTTGTGGGGAAACTTAGCACCAAAATCTGTAAAATTTAAGTGATTGACCAGAAAGTCTGTTAATTCGAACAGACGTGCCTTTAATTGATTTTGGGCATCGAAATCCTGATCGCCTTCTTTAAACAGATGAACGTAGTAATTTTTTATAAAACCGGTACATGACGCAGACGGGCTGACGATGGTTGTTTCGCCTTTAAAGTCACCGATAAATTTCTTTGCGAGCGTTTTTGTTTCATCCCAATAACCACTGTTGTATGAAGGTTGTCCACAGCAGGTTTGTTCCGGATTGTAGTTTGCTTTGATTCCGGCCTTTTCTAAAACCTTGATCACATTAAATGCAGTTTGTGGATAAAACTGGTCGAT
>QKCF01000023.1 GCA_003246935.1 Sunxiuqinia sp.
TTGATTAGTTTTGCGGCCACTAATTTATAAATTAACAACTTAACACATGCAAAAGTCTACTTTGGGTAACCCGGCGGTCGTTGGGCTGGGAGGTTTTGGTTTGACAACTCTCTTGTTGCAGTTTCACAATTTAGGATGGGTTGGGCTGGGACCAATTTTGGCGATGGGAATCGTGTTTGGTGGGGCAGCACAGCTTATTGCCGGCTTTTTGGAGCATAAAATGGGCAATAACTTTGGTTTTGCGGCTTTTTCTGCTTACGGCTCATTCTGGATTGGACTGGGAATTATCTGGATTTTGAATCACCTGAACGTGTACCCTTCATCACATACAGATGTTGGTTTCTATCTTGTGGCGTGGACACTAATCACAGCGATCTTCTGGATTGGTTCTTTCTTTATTAGCACAGCCATGTTTGTGACCTTTTCAACCTTGTTGGCTGGTTTTATCCTGCTTGACTTGGGGCATTTCGGATTTCCGGTTATGAACATCGCTGCTGCCGTTGTCTTAATTGTTTGCGCATTGTCGGCGTGGTACATGATGGCTTCAGTTATCCTGAACGATGTTGCAGGACGCGAGATACTGAAAAACGGAAAACCGTTGGTGGTGAAAAAATAAACCTGAGCGGCTTAAGTTTGAAAAAGGGGAAACTAACAGGGAAGGTTAGCTTCCCCTTTCTTTATAAAACAAGGTTGAAGATAAAACCGATGACGAGGATGCCGGAGGCTACGATCCCAACGAAAGCGGCAATTAGCTGCCATTTCAGCACTTTTTTAAGGATGATGATTTCCGGCAGCGAAAGCGCGATAACTGACATCATGAAGGCAAGTGCAGTTCCCAGTGAAACTCCTTTCTCGATGAGTACGCTGACAATCGGGATGATACCGGCGGCGTTCGAATACATCGGAACACCTACCAGAATGGCTAGTGGCACGCTATACCAATTAGCCTTGCCAAGCAATGCTCCCATGAAATCTTCGGGTACATAGCCATGCGCACCTGCACCTATCGCAATGCCAATAAGAATGTAAATCCAGATCTTACCCAAAATTTCTTTCACGGTTTCGAATGTTTCGAATCCGGTTTCAATTCGTTTGGCAAACGGAATCTTTTCGTCTTCTGATTCTCCCTGGTTTGTTTTGACCTGGAAGACCCATTCTTCCACATATTTCTCAAGTTTTAGTTTGCCGATGATCCAGCCTGCAAAAACGGCTATGAGCAAGCCTGTTGAAACGTAGATCAAAGCTACTTTCCAACCAAAAAGGCCGACCAGCAAAACCAAGGCAACTTCGTTAACGAGCGGAGCAGCAATCAGGAATGAGAAAGTTACTCCAATGGGAATTCCAGCTTCAACAAAACCCAGAAATAGAGGGATTGCAGAGCAGGAGCAAAAAGGGGTAACAATGCCTAAGGCTGCAGCCATGATGTTTCCGGTAAAGAGCGACTTACCTTCCAAAAGCTTTCGTGTTTTCTCTGCAGAGAAATAGCTTCGGATTACACCAACTACAAAGATGATGAGCAACAAAAGCAGCATCACTTTCGGCACTTCGAATACAAAGAAGCGAATTGACTCGGTTAGATGGGAGCCCGCCCTCATTTGAAAAAGTTGATCGATGAGGAAATCAGCAATTCGCTGCAGGTTGAAATACAGAATGAGCCATACGGGAAGAAGGAATGCCGGAAGAAACCAGTTAGCCCGGCTTGTTGAAGTGATTTGGTGTTTGAAACTCATAATCTGATTTTTAGAAATAAATGCTAATGAAATAATAGATTCCAACGGCGATGAAAAGTACAGCGACGATCTTTCGAAACCACTGCTCAAATAGTTTTACACGATCATAAACTTTGCCGATTGAATTGATGCTGAAAGCGATGACCCAGGAAAAGATGATTACCGGAATTCCGGTTGCCAATGCAAAAACAATTGGCAGGAATAGTCCTTGGGTACTACTGATAGTCATGGGGATCAGCATGCCGAAATATAAGACACCACTATAAGGGCAAAATGCCAACGCAAATACAAGTCCCAGTAGGAGTGCTCCCCAATAACCATTTTGGGCGCTGGTTTCCACTTTGTCAGTCAGCTTACTCAATCCTGGGATAGTGATTGAAAATACGCCGAGCATGAATAAGCCAACTACGATTAGAAGCGGGCTTAATAGTTTCTCTCCCCATTGTTGCAGGAAGCCCGATAGTTTGAATTGACTGGCACCAAAGAAAAACGCAAAGCCAATCAAGGTATAAGAGATAGCTCTTCCTACTGTGTAGGTGATTCCATTTAATAGTACTCGCCTGCGGCTTTTAATGTCTTTGCTTATAAAACCGATTGCTGTAATATTAGTCGCAAGAGGGCAGGGGCTAATTGCAGTCATCAACCCCAGTATAAATGCAGAGAGCAATTGCAGTTGCGAGTTTTCGAGTATATTTTGAAGGAATTCCATTTAGAGCATTGAGTCAATGGTCTGCTTAATCTTTTCTTTTAGTTTGTCCGGGTTTGTGCGGGCATTTAAAAAGGCGTCGTTGGTCAGATCTATTTTTTTGTCGTTACCCACAATCAACAGGGTTTGTCCGCTTACCTGGTACTTTTCAATCAATGCTTGTTGGCTTTCATCTTCTACATCAACCGACAAGAAAGGAACTTTGGTTTTGCTGTATTCTTCTGCTGCTTCCTTGCTTACTGCTTCAACGGCTTTGCAAGTTTCGCAACGGCGTGATGTGTGGAAGTAATAAGCGGTTACCGTCGTTTTTTCTTCAGGTGAAGTTGCAGAACAACAAGCTTTTTTTTACTTCATTCGATTTGTCACAGCATTGAGCATGTGCTGCACATTGTGCAATAATGAGCACAACAAGGGTGATAAAGGTTTTTTTCATGACCGGCTTATTTTTGGATTAGTTCTTTAATTTCTGATAATGAGGGAACCCTGCCTTTTACGACAACATTGCCATCAATAACCAATGCCGGAGTTGTTAAAACGCCTAGTTTCATAATCTCAAGCATATCTTCAATTTTAATTACAGTCGCGTCTGTTCCGGTTTCTGACACAGCTTGTTTTGTAACTTCTTCCAGTGTTTTGCATTTCTTACATCCGGTTCCTAATACTTTTATTTCCATGATTCTTGATTTTTATTCGTTGTTCGCAAAACGGCGAACAACTGGGTTAAATTTTTTAGTAATTCAGAAAATTCTGGAACAGCTGTTGAGCTTGTTGCCAGTTCTCTCGGTTGATACAGTATTTCACTTTGGGGCCTTCAATTTCTCCTTGAATCAAACCGGCATCTTTCAACTCCTTGAGATGTTGTGATAATGTTGATTTTGCAATTGGAAGAATGTCGGTTAAGTCGCCACTGTAGCAACAACTTTGTTTGTTGAGTAATTCTAATACATACATGCGGACCGGATGCCCCATTGCTTTGGCGAATCGGGCTGCTTGTTTTTGGTCGTCAGTAAATATGGAATACTTCATTCTTTTATTGTTCGTTATTTTGCGAACAAAGATAGTTTGTTTTTCATATAGAGTGAATGTTTTTGCGAAAAATTTTTTGAGGAGGGAAGAAACATTTCTTAAATGTCATGGTTTATTAATGGTTCGCGGTGCCTTGATCCGTAATTCGGGTATTACTTTCGCAAACATTATTACATTTGTTACTTTAACTTAATTGGATGGAAGCATACATTGAACTTCTGCGCAAAATGATCCAAACCCCTTCCTTTAGTAAAGAAGAAGGGCCTGTGGCTACCTTGGTGCGCGACTTTTTGAGTTCCAAAGCAGTGCCTTTTCAAGAGAAAGGGTTTAATACCTGGGCGAAAAATAAGTTTTGGGTAGAAGGTAAACCTGTAGTTTTATTAAACTCACATATTGACACGGTAAAGCCAGTGAAAAATTGGACGAAGGATCCTTTTGGGGCGGAGTTGAACGATGGAACTTTGATCGGATTGGGAAGTAACGATGCGGGTGCATCATTAGTAACCTTAATGGCTGTATTTGTCCATTTTTATGCCGAAAAAGATCTTCCTTTCAACCTGATGTTTGCGGCTTCGTGTGAAGAAGAAATTTCAGGTCCAAACGGAATGGAAAGCCTCGTTGAGGATTTGGGAGATATTACGCTGGCGATTGTTGGTGAGCCAACGCAGATGCAAATGGCTATTGCTGAAAAAGGTTTAATGGTGTTGGATTGTACTGCTCATGGAAAAGCTGGTCATGCAGCTCGCAATGAAGGCGAAAACGCCCTCTATAAAGCAGTCGATGATATTCAGAGGTTAAGGGAATATCAATTCAAAAATGTATCGGAGGTTTTGGGTGAAGTGAAAATGTCAATCACACAAATAAACGCGGGCTATCAGCACAATGTGGTTCCGGATAATTGTACGTTCGTGATCGATGTGCGCACGAATGAGTTTTATTCTAATCAGGCAGCATTTGAGATTATTCAGGGTTTAGTGACGTCGGATGTTGTTCCGCGTTCAACGCGATTAAACTCGTCGGGTATTCCGGTGACTCATCCGATCGTTCAGCGGGGATTAAGCTTGGGCTTGACTTATTATGGCTCTCCAACAACTTCAGACCAGGCCGTCATGCCATTTCCGTCGATTAAGATTGGACCGGGAGATAGTGCCCGCTCTCATACTGCTGATGAGTATATCCTGGTTTCAGAAATTGAAAACGGATTTAAAATCTATATTGATTTGCTGACCGGCCTGCAGTTGTAATTGTTGGACGGTTTCCAACAAAAAAGGATATTATCAAAATCGATAATATCCTTTTTTTATACCAAATAATTAAAGAGAAAGGGTCTGCCGGTGGCAGACCCTTGAGAAAGCTACAGACTTAAAGGCTGAAGAAATTATTAATTGTAGGCACTTTCTCCATGCTCGTAAATATCCAAACCTTCTTCTTCGATACGTGGAGTAACACGCAGGATTCCGATTTTCTTCAATACGAAGAACAGGAGTGAACCTAGACCGAAAGCCCATACGAAGTAAGAAAGAACGCCGATTGCTTGAATTCCAAGAGCGTGTGCTCCGAATCCGTATGCTAAACCTTCCGATGTTGAGAATACACCAACCATCAAAGTACCTACTGCACCACATACACCGTGTACTGACACAGCACCTACAGGGTCGTCAATTTTCAATACTTTATCGAAGAATTCAACTGCAAATGGCAATATAAGTCCGGCAATGATACCGATAAACATAGCACCGATTGGGTTTACAGCGTCGCAACCAGCAGTGATTGCTACCAAACCAGCCAACGCACCGTTCAATGTGATTGACAAAGTAGGGCGCTTGTAGCGGAACCATGCTACGATCATTGAAGTAACAGCACCTGCAGCAGCAGCCAAGTTAGTTGTCACTGCGATGTGACCGATAGCTACAGCGTTATCTGTTCCGGCAGCTGCCAACTGAGATCCAGGGTTGAAACCGAACCATCCGAACCACAGAATGAATACACCCAATGCACCCAATGCCAGGTTGTGACCAGGAATTGCGTTTGGAGTACCGTCTTTCTTGTATTTTCCGATACGTGGTCCAATGATAGCAGCACCGGCTAAACCAACCCATCCACCAACAGAGTGAACGATTGAAGAACCTGCGAAGTCGTGGAAACCAAGTTCGCTTAACCAGCCACCACCCCAAGTCCAGTGACCAGAAACTGGATACACAAATAAGGTGATGAAAATTGAGAAAATAAGGTAAGAGATGAACTCTGTACGTTCAGCCATAGCTCCCGAAACGATTGTTGCAGCTGTTGCAGCGAACACTGTTTGGAAGAACAGGTCGGCGTAGTTCGAGTAGTTGTCTCCGAATCCTTCGCTCATGTAGAAGAAATCAGGAGTTCCAACGAATCCGCCAATTGAGTCACCATACATCAGGGTGAAACCAACGAACCAGTACAATAATGAACCAATACAGAAGTCCATTAAGTTTTTCATCAAAATGTTTGCAGTGTTCTTAGAGCGGGTGAAACCAGCTTCTACCATCGCAAATCCAGGTTGCATGAACATTACCAAGAATGCTGCAATAAGCAACCACATATTGTCTATACCTATTTGTAGGCCTTGTAAAGTATCTTCCATGATCTAACTATTTTTTATTCTTCTTTACCTTTAATGAATAATGACTCATCTCCAAATTCTCCTGTGCGGATACGATATGATTCTTCCATGCTTGAAATGAAAATCTTACCGTCACCGATTTCACCTGTTCTACCAGCTTTCATGATGGCTAACACTGTTTTCTCCACGTTTTTGTCGCGCACAACCAGAGAAATCATTGTTCTTTCAATTGAGCTTGTGTCATAAGCTACACCGCGGTAAACACGTCCCTGGCGTGTTTGGCCTACACCGCGAACATCCCAGTAAGAAAAGAATTCGATACCAACTTCGTTCATTGCCTCGAT
>QKCF01000303.1 GCA_003246935.1 Sunxiuqinia sp.
GTGTTGTTTGTAAAGTTCATCAACTTATTCCTGAAAGAAGGTAATAAGATCAACCCGCTGATTGGTAACGCTGGTGTATCAGCTGTTCCCGACAGTGCTCGTGTATCTCAGGTTATTGGTTTGGAATACGATAAAACAAACTACTTGTTAATGCACGCGATGGGACCAAACGTTGCAGGTGTAATCGGTTCTGCTATTGCTGCCGGTATCCTGTTGAGCTTCTTGATGTAAGAGATTTTCTAAATTGATCATAAAAAAAGCTTCCTCATTTCTGAGGAAGCTTTTTTTATTTATTTTACCATTTCAATTTGAGGACCAGCTTTAATTAGCTTTCGTCCTTCTTCATTGTCGGTATAATCTTTAAAATTCTCAATAAATAGTTCAGCTAAGTGAGTGGCCTTTTCATTCCATTTCTCCTTATTCTTGTATGTGTCCCTCGGGTCTAAAATATCAGAATCAACGTCGTGCAAAGCCACCGGTACTTCCAAGTTGAATATCGGAATATGTTTTGATTCAGCATTTTCAATCGAACCATCCAGAATAGCATCGATAATGGCGCGAGTATCTTTAATTGAGATACGTTTTCCTGTACCATTCCAGCCTGTATTTACCAAATATGCCTTAGCATCATTCTGCTCCATACGTTTTATCAATTCCTCGCCGTACTTGGTTGGGTGAAGACTCAAAAAAGCTGAACCAAAACATGCAGAAAACGTCGGAAGCGGATCATCAATCCCGCGCTCAGTTCCCGCTAATTTAGCCGTAAACCCAGATAAAAAATGATACTTTGTTTGCTCTGGCGTCAATTTTGACACCGGTGGTAAAACGCCAAAAGCATCAGCTGACAGAAAAATCACTTTGTGAGCATGTCCCGCTTTTGACACAGGTTTGATAATATTTTCGATGTGATAGATCGGATATGATACTCTGGTATTTTCAGTTACCGAAGCATCATTAAAATCAATCTTGCCATTTTCATCTACAGTCACATTCTCAAGCAAAGCATTGCGTTTAATCGCATGGTAAATATCCGGCTCTGACTCTTTATCCAAACGGATGGTCTTCGCATAACATCCTCCCTCAAAATTAAACACACCTCCATCGTCCCAACCATGTTCGTCATCTCCAATTAATTTGCGATGAGGATCAGTTGACAATGTTGTTTTTCCTGTACCTGAGAGGCCGAAGAAGATGGCAGTGTCGCCGTCTGTTCCCACATTTGCAGAACAGTGCATCGAAGCCATTCCCTTTAAAGGCAGGTAATAATTCATCATCGAGAAAATACCCTTCTTCATTTCGCCCCCATACCAGCTACCTCCAATGACCTGCATTCTCTCTGTCAAATTGAATACAGTGAAATTCTCTGAGTGAAGACCTTGCTCCTTCCAATTCGGATTTGTTGTTTTCGACCCTGTTAAAACAACAAAATCAGGTTCCCCATAATTTTCCAACTCTTCATCTGTTGGTCGAATAAACATATTTTTCACGAAATGAGCTTGCCATGCTACTTCGACAATAAACCGAACTTTCATCCGGCTATCAGGATTAGCCCCGCAAAAAGTATCCATAACAAAAAGCCTTTTCTCTGATAGTTGCTTCGCGACCAAACTTTTTAAATGTGACCATACTTGTGGCGTAACCGGCTTGTTATCATTTGGAACTTCCTCGGTAGTCCACCAAATGGTATCTTTCGTAGTATCGTCGTATACGATATACTTATCTTTGGGAGATCTCCCCGTAAAAACTCCCGTCATGACATTAACTGCCCCTAACTCTGTAATCTGTCCCTTCTCGAAACCCGTCAAGCCAGGCTTCGTCTCCTCCTCAAATAGCAATTCGTAAGATGGGTTGTAAAATATCTCCGTTACATTTTGATCTGGATTTTTCATATTATTTGAGTTAAGAAATTTGTAAAAGACATCTTTCTCGATGTTATCCTGTTAATTAATAGAACGATTGGCTTTAAATCTCCCCTGTTTATCAAGCGCTTACTGCAAGCTAATAAAAAAAAAGACAGCATTTTCAGAAAATGCTGTCTTAAAGAACATATAATCAGGTAATACTTTTCCTGTTTTCTTTCAGTATTTATTTTTAACAAGAGTTATGAACGCGGATGGAAATGCGTGATGGTATTTTTCAAATAGTCACGATCCAAGTGTGTATAAATCTCAGTCGTCAAGATCGATTCATGGCCTAACATTTCCTGAACGGCTCTTAAATCGGCGCCTCCTGAAATTAGGTGAGTAGCAAATGAGTGGCGGAAGGTGTGCGGACTGATTTTTTTATTCAATCCAACTTTTTCAGCCAAATTTTTAATAATCGTGAAAATCATCACACGGCTCAATTTCTTACCTCTTCTGTTCAAAAACAGAACATTCTCACTCTCTGGGCTAATTTTTAATGTCTTACGGTAGCCATGTAAATATTTCGTGATTTCCTCAATCGCTTTCGAGCTCACCGGAACCAAACGCTCTTTTTCCGATTTACCTTCCACTTTAATAAATCCCTGATCAAAAAATAAGTTTGTTACTTTCAGATTTACCAATTCTGAAACCCGCAGACCACAGCTATAAAGTGTTTCCAACATAGCCTTATTACGCTGACCTTCAGCCTTGGTCAAATCAACACCATCAATAATTAGATCAATTTCTTCCATAGTCAAAACATCAGGAAGTTTGCGTCCAATTTTAGGTGACTCCAACAAAGTCGTCGGATCGCTGTTGATCTTTCCCTCCATAAGCAAATACTTGAAGAAAGATTTAATGCCCGAAATCGTACGAGCTTGCGTACGTGGGCTCACACCACGATCGTTAATGTATTCGATAAAGCTGCGTAAGTGATTAATTCGAACTTTTTCAGGAGTTAACCGCTTAAAGTTCTCATCCAAAAAAGCCATCAACTTATTGATATCGTTGATATAAGCAGCAATGGAGTTCTGAGATAGTGATTTCTCCAATCTCAGAAAAGTCTCAAATCCTTTTTTACTATCTTCCCATTTCATAATAAAAAAATTAATTTTTTTGTAAGAACAAAATACGATAATTTTGACCCCTCATTGGAGTCTTCAGCCAGTAATCGTTTTGAAAAAAGCTTCCTCCCCAAGATTACATAATTTTCAATACGATGTTGGCAGCATAAAGTTACTATATTTTTTAAATAAGTGAAATAAAAATGAAAATATTGTTAATCAATGGGCCTAATCTGAACCTTTTAGGCAAGAGAGAGAAAGGGATATACGGTGATACATGTTTCGAAACATATTACAATGATTTGGTAACCAGATATCCAAATATTGAATTGGAATATTACCAGTCGAACGTAGAAGGTGAATTAATAAATAAGATTCACGAGGTTGGTTTCAGCTACGACGGCATCGTTATTAATGCCGGTGCTTACACTCATACATCTGTTGCCATTCGCGATGCAATTGCCGGAGTCAACACCCCTGTTATAGAGGTGCATATTTCAAACATTTTGACTCGGGAAAGCTTCAGACATGAATCGATCATTGGCCCGGTTTGTAAGGGTAGTATTATGGGCTTTGGACTCGATTCTTACCGCCTGGGAATTGAAAGCTTCATTAAAAATTAACGTTTGGTTTAATTATTGGTGAGTTATTGAAATGTTTTAGAACACTTCAATAAAAATACTATTTTTGAAGCCCCATATATTTATATCGTTCGAAAAATGAAACATACAAAAATCGTAGCTACAATCTCTGATCTAAGATGTGATCCGGAGTTCTTAAAAACCCTGCATGAATCGGGCATGAATGTTGTTCGTTTGAACACTGCGCACATGACTCCAGATAGTGCAAAACCGTTAATTGATAACGTTCGCACAGTTTCTGACAAAATCGCCATTTTGGTTGACACCAAAGGACCGGAAATCAGAACAATGGGCATTGAAGAACCATTAGACCTTGCCGAAGGAGAAATGGTAGAAGTATCAGGTATTCTTCGTGAAAAAAGCGAAGCTGGCCGTAAATTCTTCAGTGTGTCGTACGACAAAATGCACATCGAGATTCCGGTAGGAAAGCAAATTTTGATTGACGACGGAGAAACAGCAATGACTGTTGTTGAAAGAGAAGCCGATTATGTGCTTTGCCGTATTGAAAATAAAGGTAAAATCAAGAACAAGAAAAGTGTTAACACTCCTGGATTTACCGTTGACTTGCCATCAATCTCTGCAAAAGATGAAGCCTTCATCAAATTTTCTGCAGAATTAGGTGTTGATTTCATCGCTCACTCTTTCGTTCGTAATGCAGCTGATGTTATCGCTGTTCAAAAAATTCTTGACGAATCTAATAGCCCTATCAAAATCATCGCTAAAATCGAAAACCTTGATGGTGTAGAAAATATCGATGAGATTTTAGATCACGCTTATGGTGTTATGGTTGCTCGTGGTGACTTGGGTATTGAAATTCCTGCTCAAAAGATTCCTGGAATTCAACGTCATTTGATTAAAAAATGTGTTGAGCGCAAAAAACCGGTTATCGTTGCTACTCAAATGTTGCATACCATGATCGACAATCCTCGCCCAACTCGTGCTGAAGTTAGTGACGTTGCTAACGCAATTTTCTCACGTGCAGATGCAATTATGCTTAGTGGTGAAACTGCTTATGGTAACTACCCTATCGAAGCTGTTAGAGTAATGAATAGCATCGCAAATGAAGTTGAGCACAGCAAAGATAAACGTAATGATATTACTGTTCCTTTGGTTGAAAATGAAGTTGCTGCTTTCTTAGCAGAAGCTGCTATCAACGCTTCAACTGAGCTTCCTACAAAAGCTATTGTTACCAACACTAAAACAGGTAGAACTGCTCGTTACCTGGCTGCTTTCCGCGGCACAAAACCAGTTTATGCTCAGTGCTATGAGCCACATGTTGCTCGTATTCTTTCACTTTCTTATGGTGTTTACGCTGATGTAATCGAACCAAAGAAAGACAAATTCAAAATGGTTCGCAGCTGCCTGAAATCTCTTACTGAAAAAGGCACATTGAAAGACGAAGATCAAATCGTTTATGTAGGTGGTAGCTTCGGTATCGGTGGAGGTTCAACCTTCCTTGAAATTTCAACAGTCGACAAATTGACTAAAAAAGAAGAAAACTAAGATTAAAAGGAAGTAGCTTGACTGCTACTTTTACACAATATTAGTTAAGCCGTTCAGAATATTCTGAACGGCTTTCTTTTTATATTCACTGACGTATTATCACTGCTATTACAAGATCATACGCATTAAAAGAATATTCTACTGCTAAGTTTTAAAGAAAAGAAGAGAGCCCATTCAAATTTGTTGACAACGCTCCCCTTATCCCATAAAAAAGAGGCTGTCCAAAAAGGACGGTCTCTTTTTCTATGCGGCAATAGGTAAATTTTCGGATTGTGTGTTTTGTTGAAGAAGTAGTTCCCCTAGCGCTTCAATTATGATCTCCAATTCAATAAGGAATAGGTAAAAACGGTAT
>QKCF01000110.1 GCA_003246935.1 Sunxiuqinia sp.
TACAATATTAGATAGAGAGCTGTTTCCTTTCCGGAAGCAGCTCTTTTGTTTTATAAGCGTTGTAAATTATAAACCATAAAGAAGAGCATCATTCCAACCGGGACTAAGATCAGGTTTGGAATTTTTGCCCACGACGATTTTACAATGTGTAGAATTAGACCAATGAGAGCAATAACACCGCAAATGCTCAGTCCTAAGAAGAAGGACAAGGCGCGTGCTTCTGCTGGTGCGGGAGCATCTGGCAGCACTTCAGGAACGATAATAATACCACTTTCCATCACCCAAAGAGAGAATATTGCCAAGGCAACGAATAATGCTTGTCCCGTAATCTGTACCCATTTCTTGCGTTCAATCCAAGAAAAAATGATGGCTGCCAGCGCCAAAAAGAGAGCCCATTGCGAGCTGGAGGTTAAGGTTAAAAAGAGTTGTCGATCCATGTTAAGCGCGTTTTAAGCAAATGTGTTAATTTTTTGGTAAAGTTAAAAATGAAACCTGTATGTCCGTTTTTGTGTAATTTTGCCCTTTCAATTTAAAATTCAAAGCTATGATAATTGATATTGATCCGAAAGCCAAGGGGCTGATTTTTGATTTAGACGGGACGATTTCGGACACGATGCCGATCCACTTTATTGCATGGAAGAATGCTGCGGCTCGCTATGGCATCGATTTTACGGTCGAGTTATTCGAGCAACTGGCCGGAATTCCGCTTTACCCAACCGTGGAAAAGCTGAATGAATTGTTTGGAACAAACATTGATCCGCGCGAGATGGGAGATGCTAAAGAAGAGGAATACGAAGCAAATATGCACTTGGCACAACCAATAGAACCGGTTGTGGATATCATTAAAAAATACCACGGAAAACTACCGATGTCGGTGGGAACAGGTGGATTAAAGCGTTTAGCAAAGAAAACGCTGGAGCTGATCGATTTGGACAAATATTTCGATATCATTGTGGCTTACGAAGATGTGAACAATTACAAACCTCATCCCGAAACATTTTTGCGTTGTGCAGAACAAATGGGGATTGAACCGGCAGGTTGCCAGGTTTTTGAAGATGGTATCTTGGGGATGCAGGCAGCCCGTACTGCCGGAATGATGGTTACCGATGTTACCAAATATTACGAAGTTACAACTGGGAAATAATTCTGCTGATTATGACTAAAAACTGGCTCGTTCTGTTGTTTGTAATCCTTTTTGTCTCGTGCAGAAGCGGTAAGGAAACAAATCGTATAACCGTTGTTAGTTACAATGTAGAAAACCTGTTTGATACAGAAGATGATCCGCATAAAAATGATAACGAATTTCTTCCGGACAGTAAGAAAAAGTGGACGCAGGAACGTTACCAGAAGAAGTTAGACGATATTGCGCATGTATTGAAGGATATTAATCCGGAAGATATGCCTGAGATTATTGGTTTGGCTGAAATCGAAAACCAAAAGGTTTTGGCTGATTTGGTGAAGACCGAAGCTTTGTCACCGGGCAAATATCACATTGCTCATAAAGAAAGCCCTGACAAAAGAGGTATTGATGTAGCGTTGCTGTATCGACCTGCCGAGTTTAAGTTAGGGGGCCTCGAGGCAATTGCTGTTGATCCGGGATTTGTAACTCGCGATATCCTTCATGTTTGGGGAAAGTTTAAACGAGAGAAGTTTCACTTTTTTTTGAATCACTGGCCGTCGCGTATTGGAGGATTAGAGAAAAGCGAGCCTGCTCGTCTTACGGCTGCCGAAACATTGAAGAAGGCTGTTGACCAGGTATTAGCGGATGATTCGGACTCGCATATTGTTATTATGGGTGATATGAACGATGAACCGTTCAATAAAAGCTTACGCTCTGTATTGGGAGCGGCCAGTCCAGAGAGTGATTCAACCTTGGTAAACCTGATGATGCCACTGTCGGACACAGGAAAAGGAACTTATAATTATCGCGGTAACTGGAATATGCTGGATAATTTGGTCGTTTCGTCCAATTTATTGGATGGTGATGGTTTCCGGGTTACGCCTCCAACCGGATTCATTTTCCGGGAGAGTTGGATGGAATATACCAGTAAAAAAGGTGAAGTGTCACCAAACCGTACCTACGGCGGTCCGAATTACTATGGCGGTGTATCCGATCACTTTCCGGTTTATTTTGAGCTAAAGCGATAAGAAGAGCCTTAAGAGAAGGGAAAAATTATGAAAGAATTGAAAGTTGTTGCACCTTATAAACCAATGGGGGATCAGCCGACAGCTATTGCACAGATAGCTGAAGGAATTGAGCAGGGGGTTCCGTTTCAGACCTTGCTGGGGGTAACCGGTTCCGGTAAAACGTTTACCATGGCCAATGTGATCGCAAAGGTGCAGCGTCCAACTTTAATTCTGAGTCATAATAAAACGCTGGCAGCGCAGCTCTATGGTGAGATGAAACAGTTTTTCCCAGACAATGCGGTTGAGTATTTTGTTTCGTATTACGATTATTACCAACCCGAGGCTTATCTGCCAACGACCGATACCTATATCGAGAAAGACCTTTCGATTAACCAGGATATTGAGAAACTGCGTTTGAGTGCGACCTCTGCATTGTTGTCGGGACGTCGTGATGTTGTAGTGGTTTCGTCCGTTTCGTGTTTGTATGGTATTGGTAACCCACAAGACTTTCATGCGAATGTGACTGAAGTGAAGGTGGGGCAGACCATCAACCGAAACCAGGTTTTACACCAGTTAGTTGATGCTTTGTACTCGCGTAATGAGGTGGATTTCCAGCGGGGAAATTTTCGTGTTAAAGGCGATACGGTTGACATATTTCTGGCATACGATGATAAAGCGATTCGATTGGTATTTTGGGGCGATGAAATTGAAGAAATCTACAGCTT
The DNA here is from genome assembly GCA_003246935.1 of Sunxiuqinia sp. Lineage (GTDB taxonomy): Bacteria > Bacteroidota > Bacteroidia > Bacteroidales > Prolixibacteraceae > Mangrovibacterium. Next base: position 2,853 of record QKCF01000110.1, read on the forward strand.
CGATCCGGTTGACGGAACAATTATCGAGAAACTGGATGAAGGGGTTATTTATCCGGCCAATATTTTTGTGACAACGAAAGAGCGGATGCAGGCTGCTATTCGTGAAATTCAGGATGACCTGGTAAAACAAGTTGAGTTCTTTCGCGAGATTGGCAAACCATTGGAAGCGAAACGTATTGAAGAGCGTGTGGAATACGATCTGGAAATGATGCGCGAACTGGGTTACTGCCCCGGGGTGGAGAACTATTCCCGCTATTTCGATGGACGGTCTGCCGGTTCACGTCCTTTCTGCCTGATGGATTATTTCCCGGATGATTTTCTGGTTATCCTGGACGAGAGCCACGTAACCGTGCCGCAGATTCGTGCCATGTATGGCGGTGACCACTCGCGAAAAGTAAACCTGGTGGAGTATGGATTCCGTCTGCCTGCAGCCATTGATAACCGGCCGTTGAAATTTGAAGAGTTCGAGACGATTGCCAATCAAGTGCTGTTTGTGAGTGCAACACCGGCAGATTATGAGTTGGAGAAATCGGAAGGTGTGGTGGCCGAGCAGGTGATTCGTCCGACCGGGCTGTTGGATCCGATTATCGAGGTGCGCCCGTCCGAGAACCAGATCGATGACCTGATGAACGAGATCCACTTGTGTATTGAGAAGAATGAACGCATATTGGTGACGACACTGACCAAGCGCATGTCTGAAGAGTTGAGCAAGTATTTGTTGAATATGGGCATTAAAACCCGTTACATTCACTCTGATATTGATACGCTTGAACGCATTGAAATCATGGAGGATTTGCGGAAAGGTGTATTCGACGTTTTGGTTGGTATTAACTTGTTGCGTGAAGGTTTGGACTTACCCGAAGTGTCTTTGGTGGCAATTATCGATGCGGATAAAGAAGGCTTCCTGCGCTCTGAGCGCTCGCTGACACAGACTGCAGGACGTGCAGCTCGTAACGTGAATGGCCGGGTAATCATGTATGCTGATAAGATTACTGATTCGATGCAGAGGACCATTGATTCGACTAATTACCGTCGTGCCAAGCAGATGAAGTTTAATGAGGAAAATGGTATTACGCCGCAGCCGATCATAAAAGCAACCCGCGAAATCATCGGTTACGAATATCGAAGTAATAAGCAACAGGCTTATCAACAGGAAGAGCTTCCTGCTGATGTGGCTGCCGATCCTGTAGTGGCGATGATGAGTGCTCCGGCACTGGAAAAAGCCATTGCCAAAACTAAGAAGGAAATGGAGGCTGCAGCCAAGGAACTCGATTTCATCGAAGCCGCCCGATTACGGGACGAAATGTACCGCTTGCAGGATATTTTGAAAAGCAAGTCGTAATTAATCAGTTCTTTCTGATTAAAATAATTGTCAAAGTGCCGCTTTATCATTGGAAAGTGGTCGTATATCTTTTATTTTTAGCGGCATGTTCAGAAGAGAGTGCATTCATTTTCTTTTTGAGAGGAAGTGAGAGTGCTTGTTAACAAGAAACAAAGAAATAATGATTCATACAGAACACGCAAGTGCCCTTATTCAGAGTGATGCCGTAACTTTTGGTTTATTGATTATTATGCTGGCTGGAATTTTTTACACCAGCTCGTCTTCCAAACCAATTTTCGTTAAGTTTTACAGAGTCGTGCCAATGCTGCTGCTTTGCTATTTCCTGCCTAGTTTGCTAACAACTTTCAAGATTGTTGACGGCGAAAATTCTAACTTATATTATGTGGCATCGCGGTACTTATTACCGGCAAGTTTAGTGCTACTAACGCTTAGCATCAACTTGAAGGAAGTATTCAAGTTGGGGAGTAAAGCTCTAATCATGTTCCTTACCGGTACCGCAGGCGTAATTATTGGCGGGCCGTTGGCTATCCTGATTGTTTCAGCGGTTAACCCTGATTTGGTTGGTGGAGCTGGTCCTGATGCGGTTTGGCGTGGTATGACAACTATCGCCGGTAGTTGGATTGGCGGAGGCGCAAACCAGGCTGCGATGTATGAAATATTCAAACCTTCCGACCATTTGTATTCTATCATGATTACGGTTGACGTGTTGGTAGCTGAAGTATGGATGGCTTTGGTTTTGATTGGCGTTGGTAAGTCGCATAGCATCGACAGATTCTTTAAGGCTGACGCCACTAGCGTTAATCAGTTGAAGGATCATATGCACGAGTTTAGTCAAAAGATTGCGCGTATACCGACAACAACCGATCTGATGGTGATTTTAGCAATAGGCCTTGGCGTTACCGGACTTTCGCACTTGATTGCTGATTTAGTAGCTCCGTTTATTGAAGTGCATGCTCCGACCTTAAATAAATTCAGCTTAACGTCTAAATTTTTCTGGTTGATCATCCTGACGACAACGATTGGGATTGGCTTGTCGTTTACCAAGCTTCGGAACTACGAAGGGGCAGGAGCTTCGAAAATCGGGACAGTTTTCATTTATATTTTGGTGGCGACGATTGGTATGAAGATGGACGTGTCGAAGATCTTCGATAATATTGGTTTATTTGCCGTTGGTGCCATTTGGATGGCCATTCACGTCGGCTTAATGATATTGATGGCCAAGTTGATTAAAGCGCCATTCTTCTTTTTAGCGGTTGGTAGCAAAGCAAATATCGGTGGGGCGGCCAGTGCTCCTGTTGTTGCTGCTGCTTTTCATCCGGCTTTGGCTCCTGTTGGTGTGCTTTTAGCTGTTTTGGGTTATGCTTTGGGAACCTACGGGGCCTGGATGTGTGGGCTGGTCATGCAGGTTGTCGCGAAATAGCTGCAAAAAACAAACCCCGGCATCAGGTCCGGGGTGAGATTATTCAGAAAACAAGTTGAGTCGTTAATCCAACGCGACTTTCCAGTCTACACGGTCTCCTTTGTGTGTATTGTTTTTCCAATTTAAAGGTTGGAGATTGTACTCATCGTCAGTTCCTCCGTTAGCAATCGGATCAATGTGATCTATTTCCCAGCCGTGTTCTGATTCGCGGTTGCCATATTCGGAATATTGCATCACTTTGCCGCAAACATCCCATCGCCATTCTTCCGGTGCAAAATTCGGGATAACTCGGCCTTTTGTCCAAACGACCACTTTCATCTCTTCACTCCATTCGTTTCCCTGTTCATCAGTGTTGTAATTTCGAACCATTCTATTCAGTTTTATTCGGTTAGTAGTTTTATTGTCTGTTGCCTGAGCCGCAATTGGCTGATTGGCTAGTTCATGAGTTTGAATTTATTAAATGTAGCAATGTGAAACTCAAAAACTGTTTTACAATATCATCTTTGAACTACAGGACTTGGCTGTTTTTTTCGCTTATGGGTGAAAGAGGCAATCGTTATTCAAGCCTCAACTATTTTGTGAAATTTTCACAGAGGTCGCGGTAGTTACTTTGGTAGCTGTGAAATTTTCAGAACGTCTCTGTCAACTGTTTTAGTGTTTCCGAAAATTTCATAAGGCTCACAACAACTGCTTTGATGTTTGTGAAAATTTTAGCGAGTTCCCGGTTATTACTTTGCGGCCTGTGAAATTTTCCCAGCTTCCAAATACCTTCAAATTACATTGTCAGCCATAGCAACCTTAATTAATTATTACCCGAAATAGCCATTTATTTCAACTCATTATAAATAGGAGAGAAAAAATTGCTGCAGAGCATAGCGAGCATGAAATGTCTCTACATTTGCAGCCTCGTTTTTAAACATTAGTTTATGAAAAAGCTGTTTCATCCGAAATTATTTAGTGTACTTCAACAAGGATATTCAAAGGAGCAGTTCACCAAAGACCTATTTGCCGGAATTATTGTCGGTATTGTAGCCTTGCCTTTGGCGATTGCTTTTGCGGTAGCTTCGGGGGTGTCGCCTGAGAAAGGTTTGATTACCTCTATTGTAGCAGGTTTCATCATTTCAGTATTGGGAGGTAGCCGTGTTCAAATTGGTGGGCCAACTGGCGCTTTCATTGTTATTGTATATGGTATTTTGCAAACCTATGGCCTCGACGGGTTGATTATTTCAACCATCATGGCAGGTATCATACTTATTGCATTTGGTTTGCTCAAGTTGGGCTCGTTGCTCAAATTCATTCCACATCCTTTGGTGGTTGGTTTTACCAGTGGTATTGCACTGGTGATTTTTACAACGCAGATTAAAGATGCGCTGGGACTTCAGTTGGATAAGTTACCATCGGAGTTTCTGCCCAAGTGGGGAACATACTTTTCGAATCTGGATCATGTAAATCCAACGGCGCTGATCATCACGATCGTTACTATCCTGATTTCGGTTTATTTTAGAAAGATTACCACAAAGATTCCAGGATCATTTGTAGCGATTATTCTGGTAACGGCAGTAGTGCAAATCTTCAAAATGCCTGTTTCCACAATTGAAACCGTGTTTGGTGATATTCCGCAGAGTATTAGTTTGAGTGTGCCAAGCCTCGACTTTAGTCAGCTGCATATGTACTTTGCTCCGGCTTTGACCATCGCTTTGCTGGGAGGTATTGAAAGCTTGTTGTCAGCTGTTGTGTCTGATGGTATGATTGGGGGTAATCACCGTTCCAATACCGAATTGATAGCACAAGGGATTGCAAACGTAGTGGCTCCTTTCTTTGGAGGTATCCCGGCTACAGGGGCGATTGCACGTACAGCAACAAACGTAAAAAATGGCGGACGCACGCCAGTTTCGGGTGCAATTCACGCAGTCACGTTGTTGTTTATCATGCTATTCTTCGGTGGGCTGGCCAAGTTGATTCCGATGTCGTGTTTGGCTGGTATCCTGATTGTAGTATCATATAATATGAGTGAATGGCGTTCATTCGTATCGATTTTGAAAGGATCAGCTTTCGATATTTTGATCTTGTTGGTGACTTTCTTCCTGACGGTGCTGGTCGACCTGACTTTCGCGATTGAAATTGGTATTGTACTTTCAGCTTTGTTGTTTATGAAGCGTATGGCTGATGCAGGTGCTCATCCTGAATTTGAGGTTGATTCGGATGTGTTGGAAAATTATGCCGATCTTCCGAAGGAAATCGGTATTTACGAAATTAGCGGACCGTTCTTTTTTGCGTCAGCTAAACAATATAGCTCAACGTTGAAATTAATTGGTTTAAAGTCGGAGGTTTTGATTATCCGTATGCGCCACGTGCCGTTTATCGATTCAACCGGTTTGCATAACCTGAAAGATGTCGTTAGACAAATACAGAATAGCGGTACAAAAGTATTCCTGTCGGGGGTTCGTCCAAATGTGATGAAAGACCTCGAAAAAGGGCAGCTTTTTGATTTAATTGCCCGCAAAAACGTATTGCCTGCGTTTGACGAAGCTTTGTATAAGGCTTCTCAAACTCTGAAAGAAAAAGCCAATTAATTGCGGAACTGTTGTTTCACAATTTTAGATTCGGTTAGAAACGAAAGCCCCTGCTGGTTGCTGGTTCCGGTCATCACTGCCTGAATCAGCAATTGGCTGGCATTTCGGTCTGCTCCCCATTCCACCAAGAAGCTTGCTCCAGCGCCCCCCTTATCTTCCTCGTGTTCCACAACAAATTCAATCGACTCCAGTGGCTTCAGCAAAATAGTCGAGTCGATATATTTCCGCAGTTGTTTCCCGTACGAATCATTATAATTTGCACTAAACACATACACGGTATCGGTAAGTGAGCTGTTGCGAATACTTAGTGTTGACGTCAGCAAAAAACGCTTGGTGCCATCCATGTGGTAAATATCCGAATAAATCGGGATGTAGTCGGTTTCAAGATATTGAACAGCATCTGACTGCAAATCCACGAACGTATATTGATGGCTTGGGTGTTGCATCTTTTTTAGGGTTTCAGCCTTCTTTTCCGGCTGGCAGGCCGCAAAGGTTATGATTAGTAATAAGGTGATATAAATTGTCTTCATAGGCTTGTCATTGAATTCCGGTTAAAATAGAAGGACATCTTCAAGTAGATTGACGCCGCAGATTTTTTTCCTAATTTAGCAAAGTCTGCACATTTAACCGTATAACACAACGATAACTTTTATCATGAAGAACACATTCAGTCTACTCGTTTTTATGCTTTCTGTGTTAACTGTTGTTCACGCGCAAGAACGATATCGCGATCAGGTCATCGATTCTGTAACCGTGGATACCTATACTTATGCTGAGAAAGATAATCAGGTTTTGGACTTGGATTTATATCAACCGGCATATGATGGTGCTTACGACCGGCCGGTTCTGATGTATGTTCACGGCGGTAGTTTTTCTTCAGGAGAAAGAAACGAGCCATATATTCAGGAATTTTGTAAACGTGTAGCGGAGTATGGCTATGTGGTGGCCTCGATAAGCTACAGGTTAACGAGAAAAGGAACCGAGACGGGCTTTGGTTGCGACTGTCCGGCCGAGGAGAAGATGAACACCTTTCACGCTGCTGTTGAGGATTTGCAGGATGCCACGTATTTTCTGATTGAGCGTTGGGAACAATTTGCCATCGATCCGCACAAGATTATTTTAGCGGGAAGCAGTGCCGGAGCAGAGACGGTTTTGAATACAGCCTTCCAACCGCCTTATTGCTATGGTCTCGATTCAGGTCCCGTTTCGTACGCCGGTGTTATCAGTATGGCTGGCGCTATTCCGGATACAACTTTGATTTACGACGATTCTGCGGTCCCCGCACTGCTGTTTCATGGAACCGAAGACATGTCAGTTCCTTATGCAACGGCACCTTCTGGTTATTGTGAGGAAGGACAGCTTGGCTACCTGATACTGAATGGTTCGTATACTATTGCTGAACGTTTAAGTGAGCTCGGCAAACCCTATTGGTTGTATACCATTTGTGGTGCAGGCCATGAAGTACACAGCTTGCCTATGAAAGCCTATTTCGATGATATCATGCAGTTTTGCTGCGAATTTGTATTGAAGGGGAAGAAAGAGCAAATGCATACGGTTATCGAAGACGAACATTCGAAGCCGGATATCAATCCTAATTTTTGTGCTACTGAAAATGATGAAAGCCATGAATAAAAAGACTTTTCTGATTTTGTTGCTGGTAATGTTCGCCGGAATTACTCAAGCAATCGATTTGAAGGTAATGACATGGAACATTCGTTACAACAATACTGACGATGGTGAAAATGCCTGGCCTTTGCGGAAAAGCCATGTTACTGAGCTAATCTTATTCCATGCTCCGGATGTGATTGGGATGCAGGAAGCTCTGCTCGGACAGGTAAACGACATCGCCTCTCATTTACCGGGTTACGATTGGGTTGGTGTTGGCAGAGATGATGGCAAGAATGCAGGTGAATATGCACCAATCTTTTACGATTCGCGGCGCTTTCAGCTGAAGGAGCAAGGCTGGTTCTGGCTTTCGGAGACGCCAGAGGTGCCCAGCAGAGGTTGGGATGCAGCCCTGCCACGAATTTGCACCTACATCAAGTTGGAGGAATATGACAGTCGTCGCAACTTCTGGGTGTTCAATACACACTTCGACCATGTGGGCGACGAAGCCCGTAAGCAAGCAGCTAAACTCATCTTCGATAAGATTAAAGAGCTTAATAATGATAAGTTAGCGGTGATTTTAACCGGCGATTTCAACCTTGAACCAGATACTGATCCGATGAAATGGTTAATGCGGAAAATGAATGATAGCCGAGAATTATCGGAAGCAGAACCATACGGCCCCTTGGGTACGTTTAATGGATTCGATTTAAACAGCCCCTTGGATAAGCGAATTGATTACATCTTTGTAAATCGCAAAGTTGATGGAGTCCGCAAGTACGGCGTTCTGACTGATTCGTACGATCAGAAATATCCGTCGGATCACTTACCGGTATACGTAGAGCTTTGGTTCAAATAATCGAATAATTTCACGAGAATCTGAACAAATCGACCCGAAAACTGTCCTGTCGGGTATGAAAACAGATTTTATCATCGTAGGGCAGGGACTTGCCGGAACGTTGCTGAGCTATGAATTGCTTAAGAAAGGCAAGACGGTTGCAGTTATCGATTCACCGGACTATCAAAAGGCATCGGAAGTGGCTGCAGGCTTAATCAATCCGGTGGTGTTCCGTCGATTGACCAAAAGCTGGCTTATTGATGATTTGTTTCCACAGTTGGAACAGACCTTCGACGAATTGGAAGCTCTTCTTGATTGTCAGATCTACTTTCCAATGAAAATCCGCAAGGTACTTGGCTTGGGCGAAAGCGAGTTCTGGAAAAAGAAAGTTTGGGAGAATGAATTGAGTGATTACCTGAACCCCGTTCCGGATGGTGAGAGTTATCCCGAGTTGAAGCTGGCACATGGCAGTGGCTGGGTGGAAAAAGCCGGGCGTGTTGATTTGGAGGCGCTGCTTAGTGGCTATCGAAACTATCTGAAAGAAAAGGGTTGTCTGCATGTGTTCAATTTCGACTACGACCGGATGATACTTCATCCTGATCGGATTGTATATGGTGAATTGGAAGCCGAAAAGATCATATTCTGTGAAGGACATCGAGCTTCTCAAAATCCCTACTTTCAGAACATTCACTTCAAACATACCAAGGGAGAGGTCTTTAATCTGGAGACTCAAACTTATCAAGCCGATTTTATTCTGAATAAAGCTTTTTTTCTGATGCCGGTTGGTGTCAAAGAATTCAGGATGGGAGCCACATATGACTGGAATATCCTGAATGAAAGCCCAACAGAAGAGGCTCGAAATGAGATGAGTGGAAAACTGGAACAGGTTTTCGAGGATGAATATCAAATTACGCGACACAAGGCTGGTATCCGCCCAACCACGCACGACCGGCGGCCTGTGATTGGTCTACATGCTGATTATCCGCAAATTGGAATCTTTAATGGCCTTGGGTCAAAGGGCTGTATGTTGGGGCCGTATTTTGCGTGCCAGTTTGCTGACAACCTGATTGATAAATCAAGTTTAATTCATTCTGAAGTCAGGTTGGCGCGTTATTTATAAACAAAAAGAATAGTTATCTTGTCTCGAAACAGGAAGAAGTGATGTTCGAAAAATTTGGAGAATTAATAATAACAGCCTCTGATTTTGTTTGGGGTGCTCCGGTGTTAATATTGTTGTTAGGTGGCGGTTTCTATTTTCTGCTGGTATCGCGTTTGGCTCCCGTTAAATATATTGGGCATGCCATTCAGATTATCAGGGGAAAGTACGATAACCCGGAGGAAGCAGGGCAACTAAAGCATTACCAGGCTTTGGCCACAGCTTTAGCCGGTACTGTTGGTATGGGAAATATCAGTGGTGTGGCAGTGGCTATCACCACAGGTGGTCCGGGAGCTATGTTCTGGATGTGGATTTCAGCCTTGCTTGGTGTTTCAACCAAATTCTTTACCTGCTCGCTGGCAGTTATGTATCGTGGAAAAGACAGCGCCGGCGAAATTCAGGGGGGGCCTATGTATTTCATAACAGAAGGTTTGGGGCAAAAATGGAAACCAATGGCGGTTTTTTTCTCAGTGATGGCCATGTTCGGTGTATTGCCACTCTTTCAGGCCAATCAATTAACCCAAGTTATTCGCGATGTATTTTTAGTGCCAATTGGCATTAACCGCTCATTGATGACCGACGGCATCATTGGCCTGGGGATCGCTATTATTGTGGGCATTGTTGTTTTGGGAGGCGTTAAACGGATCGGCAACGTGACCGGGAAAATGGTTCCTATTATGGTGGTTGTATATATTGTCTCGGTACTTTATATCATTTTTTCTCATGCCTCTCAAATCATTCCAAGTTTTAGATTAATTTTCGAAGATGCTTTTACCGGTAAAGCTGTTTTGGGTGGTTCGTTGGGAGCGATCATCATTACCGGTGTTCGCCGTGCTGCCTTCTCAAACGAAGCAGGTATGGGGACAGCACCGATGGCTCACGGTGCAGCGAAGACCAACGAGCCTATTCGCGAAGGTTTGGTGGCTATGCTTGGCCCGATTATCGATACAATTATTGTTTGTACGATGACTGCCCTGGCGATTATCATTACCGGAGTTTGGACGCACAGTTCTTCGGATGGTATTACACTGACAGCTGAAGCTTTTGACGATATTATTCCGTTTGGTTCCTACTTGCTCGTGGTTTGTGTTATCTTCTTTTCCTTATCTACCATGTTTGCCTTTCCGTATTATGGCAGTAAATGTTTGAGTTTTGTTGCCGGTGCTCAATATCAGCATTGGTATCATTACGTTGTGGTTGTTTTAATTGTTGTTGGAGCTATGTCTCAAATGACGGTCATTATTAGTTTCTTCGACTTTGCCTTTGCCTTGATGGCCTTTCCGACTATGATTAGTGCAATTTTGTTGTCGGGCAAAGTTCGTGTTGCTGCTGCAGATTATTTCAGGAGATATAAAAAGGGCGAGTTTTAGGAGTAGTGCTAGTTGAGCTGAATTAACCCGTAGTTAGGAAGAGAATTACTTTTCTGGTTTTTGAATTGAAAATATCCTTTGTACATTTGAGTCAATTTGAAAACTGCAAACTTGCCTTTTCTGAGTGATTTTGGCGATTGTTGTAGTGCTGAAAGAGAACGCCAAACCTAACTAAATAAACAACTTATGCTATCAGTTATGAAGAAATTACTGTTTCTTTTTGCTCTCGTATTGTTCATTCTTCCGGTAAGCGCGCAACTAGAAGTCACCCAGCTATATGTTGAAAATAAGATCAATCCAACCGGGGTTGATGTTTTATATCCGCGGCTTTCATGGACCATGGAGTCCTCAAGGCGGAATATGCAACAATCGGCTTTCGATATCCGTGTAAGTGAAAGCCTGGAGTCGCTGCAAAAAGGAATGGATTTGATTTTTAGCACCGGGAAAATTCCTTCTGATCAGTCGGTGTTTGTTCAATTTACCGGTAACACGCTTAAGCCGGGACGAAAATATTACTGGCAGGTTCGCGTATGGGACCAGAATGACAGAGTTTCGAAATGGAGTACCCCAAATTATTGGATTATGGGTCTGATGGGACCTCAGAACTGGATTGCTAAGTGGATTCAACCGGGCGTGCTTGATAATTCGAACAGGCAGTCGCCGATTATGCGAAAGGAATTCGCTCTTCAGAAACAGGTGAAATTAGCGGTTGCGTTTGTTACTGCTCACGGAATGTACGAGACGGAAATTAATGGCAAGCGGGTTGGCGATATGTATTTGACA
>QKCF01000351.1 GCA_003246935.1 Sunxiuqinia sp.
AAAATTCTCTCAGCCATGAAAAAAGTTATTTTATTGAGCGTTTCGCTTTTAATCACAATGGGCTTGTGGGCCCAGATCTATCACGGACAATCAGATGAAGTGACGGTAAAACCCCCTCAATTTGTGGGACAAACTGTAACTCCCACTATCAGTGCACAACAGTCAATTAATGACTATATAGCAGCGAACATGACGTACCCGGACCAAGATCTCAAATATAGACTAGAGGGAACGGAAACAATTTGTTTCACTGTTAATACAGATGGTAGTTTAAGCGATTTTGAAGTTGTTAATAGCGTATCCCAAGCTATGGACGATGAAATTATTCGGGTAATACAAACGACTAATGGTATGTGGATCACCGGAATGAATAATGACGGGCCTGTTGCCATGCAGAAAGAAATATCAGTTGCGTGTAAAGTTGTTGACGAGGAGAACCCCGCCGCGCAAACAGATTTTCAGGCTGCTGCCACAAAATACTTCAAAAAAGGATCAAAATTGCTTTACATGAAAGATCACCCAGAAAGAGCTTTGGCAAATTTCGACACTGGAATTCGTTACTTACCTTTTGACACAAACCTTCGGGTAATGCGAGGCTATGCTAAATTCGCGTTAGGAGACAAAGAAGGAGCAATCGAGGATTGGAAAATTGTGAAAGAAAAAACAAATATTGACAATTTAAAAATTCTGGCAGACTCTCATAAAGGCTTAGATGGCTATGCAGAATTGATGGCGGTACTTGATAATTAAACCGTCAGTAGTTAAAATTAAAAGTAGCAAGGGCGCACTGCCTGTTTTCGGGAAACAAACGAAACAGGTAGTGCGCCTGTACTTTATCTGAGAGTGATGCCAATTAGTCAAAAAAGATCGTTCACGAGCTGCAAATCCGGACAAAAAGCGATAACTTGAAAGGAAGATCAACGGAGATCTGACTTACAAGTTCACTCAAAAATTCCGGATCATGAAAACAACAGACCAATTTGGCATCCAGCAAGCACTAAATCAACTCCATATTCAAACTGTAACCGATGGTATTTGCACAGGGACCGAATGGCATCCCGGGCAGGGAGATTTAATTAGCTCCTACTCTCCGGCAGACGGACACTTAATTGCCCAAGTAAAACAAGCCACCCTTGACGATTATAACGAAGTAGTTGAAAAAGCCAAGTCTGCTTTTGCGGAATGGCGTCAGGTCCCAGCTCCGGCACGAGGTGAAATTGTACGCCAAATCGGCCTAGAGCTACGCAAATACAAGGAGCCACTCGGAAAATTAGTTTCTTATGAGATGGGCAAGATACTACAGGAAGGCTTGGGAGAAGTGCAGGAAATGATCGACATCTGCGATTTTGCCGTTGGACAGTCACGACAGCTTTATGGCTTCACCATGCACTCCGAGCGAAAAGAGCACCGCATGTACGATCAATATCACCCGCTTGGTGTTGTCGGTGTTGTTTCTGCCTTCAATTTTCCGGTGGCAGTTTGGTCTTGGAATGCTATGCTGTCCTTAGTATGCGGCGATGTTGTACTGTGGAAACCCTCATCCAAAGTACTGTTATGCGCGATTGCCGTTCATCAAATCATCTCGAAAGTACTTGAGGCGAACAACGTACCTGAAGGCGTTGTCAACCTGGTCGCAACAAGCTCAAGATACTTGGGTGACGAACTTTTCGGTGATCCGAATATCCCGCTTATTTCATTTACAGGTTCAACCAAAGTTGGAAAAAAAGCAGGAGCATTAATTGGTGCCCGATTGGGCAAAGCTATTCTCGAGCTCGGCGGCAACAACGCCATCATCGTAACTCCCAACGCAGACCTGGAAATGGCGATACGAGCAATTGTATTCGGAGCCATTGGCACCTGCGGACAACGCTGTACCTCAACACGTCGCATCATTATTCACGAGTCTGTCTACGATCGGTTGAAAGAAAAATTGCTTGCCGTCTATCAAAGTATCCCAATTGGGAATCCTCTCGATCCGACCACGCTGGTAGGGCCGTTAATCGACAAAAGTGCCGTTCAGAATTATCTAAGTGCATTGGATCAGGTAAGCGAAGAAGGCGGTAAAATACTTTGCGGAGGAACGGTTAAAGAAGGCAAAGGGTACGAATCCGGATGTTATGTGGTTCCTGCTATTGCTGAAGTCGAGAATCATTTCAGCATCGTTCAGGAAGAAACCTTCGCGCCCCTGCTCTATTTAATCAAATACAAAACATTGGACGAAGCAATTGCTATTCACAACGATGTTCCTCAAGGGCTGTCCTCAGCCATGTTCTCGACCAACTTACTCGAAACGGAGCGTTTCCTTTCGGCTGAGGGATCAGATTGCGGCATTGCCAACATAAACATAGGGACTTCAGGTGCAGAAATCGGGGGGGCATTTGGCGGCGAAAAAGATACTGGTGGTGGACGAGAATCCGGCTCGGATGCATGGAAAGCTTACATGCGCCGCCAAACCAACACCATCAACTATAGTACTGAATTACCGTTGGCGCAAGGAATTCAATTTAATGTCTAATGCTAATTACAAGGTGAAATGAAGAGAATATTGATCATCGGTGCTGGAAGATCGTCTTCGAGCCTCACAGGCTACTTGTTAGAGCATGCAAGCGAATATCATTGGAAAATAACTGTTGGCGACCTCGATATTGAAGCCGCCCAACAGCGTATAGGAGGGAATGTCAATCTAGTGGAGTTTGATATACAACAAGAAGAAAAAAGCTCGATTGCCATTCAGCAGGCCGATCTGGTTATCTCCATGTTGCCGGCCAAGTTTCACATATTGGTGGCGAAACTTTGTCTGAAACATCGTAAAAATCTGCTGACTCCTTCCTATGTGAAAGAAGAAATGAAGTCACTGGAACCCGAGATAAAACAGCAAGGACTTTTCTTCTTAAACGAGATGGGGCTCGATCCCGGAATAGATCATATGTCGGCCATGCGAGAAATTGATGCAATAAAAGAAGCAGGATTTGAGCTTTTGGGATTTGAATCCTTTACAGGAGGCTTGGTGGCACCCGAATCGGACAACAATCCATGGCATTACAAACTTACTTGGAACCCACGCAACGTTGTGCTTGCCGGGCAAGAGGGAACCGTTAAATTTCGTCAGGAAGGCAAATACAAATACATTCCTTACAACCGGGTTTTCCGCCGTACCGAGCTGATCGAAATTGAAGGCTTTGGCACTTTCGAAGGCTATGCCAACCGCGATTCACTTAAATATATTGACCGTTATCAGCTTCAAGACATACCCACCATTTACAGGGGTACACTAAGACGACCTGGCTTTTGCCGGGCATGGAACGTTTTTGTACAACTGGGCATGACGGACGACAGTTACGAGATGGACGGTCTTAAACATATGACCCGCCGCGATTTCACCAACTCGTTTCTTTATTATCATCCAACCGACTCGGTTGAAACCAAACTGTACCACGATCAAAATATTCCGCAGGATTCCGACATTATCGGCAAACTGAAATGGTTGGGCATCTTCGACAATGTACCTATTGGCATGGAACATGGCACTCCGGCACAGGTGCTGGAACACATTTTAAAAGACAAGTGGAAGCTATCGCCCAACGATAAAGATATGATTGTAATGTGGCATAAGTTTACCTACAGAAACCAACAGACACCCGATATTGTAGAAAAACATCTTTCATTGGTTGTCACCGGTGAGGATCCGATAAACACAGCGATGGCAAAAACGGTCGGACTTCCGCTGGGTATAGCAGCCAAATTTATCCCTACAATTCCAGAAATTTACAACCCGGTTTTAGGCGAACTTGAGCAACTAGGTATTCAGTTCTCATCAAAGTAGAAAATCATTTAGCCCATATAGAGAACCAATATTTTGCAGATTGTGAATGTACGATACATGAATGGCAGATAAAAAAATTACACACAGCAAATGATTTACTAAAAAAGCTTGCTGTGTGTAATATCAGTTCGCAATCATGCGAAAACAAAAGCTCTCACCGTACTATATCGATTTGTTTGATCAAATCTACGAATCCATCGACGCCATCATATTCCTGCGCCAAAACCATCAGATTATCCATGCCGCTTATTTCCCTTACGAGGTTCAAATCTTCACTTGCACCATCCACGTCACCCAAAGTATATTTACAATAGCCACGCAGAACCATCAAACCATCATCAAAAGGCATGTAAACGATTCCTTGGTTTATCTGCCTTAATGCTCTACGAGGATGTTCTTTCACGTAAAGCTGCCGGGTACCCTTTTTGAAATATTTTTCCGCTACCGCTTTAAAATCAGTTAGATTTTCATTATTCCCATCAGCAGAAATTTTGAACGCAATGGCGATTTCCTTTTGCATCGCTACGGGTCCGTCGTTATTTGTCCCTGCAATCCACATTCCATCTGTGGTTCTCAAAACCCGGATAACTTCATCATCAACCTCTCGTGAGATACTGTTGACAACTTCAAAATCACTAAGTTTTCCATCAGTTCCTACAGTGAAAAGAATAACCTCAGTTCCTTCATTCTTGAATTTCATATCAACTGAAGGATACTGCATGCGTTCTGCAATATAATCTTCAATTTCAAGACCTGAACTGTAGTTTTCATTGGTAACTCCCAAAAATTCGGGAGGCTGAACTTCAACTTCATTAAGAATCTGGGCACTTATTCCCGAGGAAATTAGAAGCAAAAAGATTAAAGAAATAACTGTTTTCATGATCTCTGTTTTTAAATTATAAAATCCGGTTTGAGCTTTTTAATTAATACAAATTACGACTTCTCACACCCCATGACTTAGTAGCAGTGTTGAAAATGATATAAACCATGTCTCAATCATTTAAACTATGTCTTCTAACTATCCTATTGAAAGAGCCAAGGTTTCAGATTTCTCAAAAAAGGGAATACTGACGTTCACTCATTAATCAGACTCAGACCATACCGATAAACCTTAGTTAAACCAATTTTTCTCAACTAATCATCACCAATTTTCGTAGACCCTAAGACAATTAATCCAAAATATCAAACCATGAAAGTCACGATTAAAGAAATCCTCCGCCGCTTACTGGATGCTCTTTGGCAACAGTACATTCAACGGGTACCTTATGCAAAAACCTATGCTGAAATGGTCGAAAGCAAAGGAGGAAAAGTTGTTAACGACCACATTGCGTTTAGAACCTTCAATACGGTGACCGGCAAGCAGCCTCACGGAATTGGAGCAATCTGGCATATTCTGGATGCCCTTAAATACAAACCGGTGTCAAACTATACCTTCACCGAGAAAAAACTACATGCAATTCACTTTGAGCATCCGGATCCGCTGTTCCCGAAGATTTTTGTCAGCCAGTTGGAGGTAGGCGAACTGCCCCGATGGGCTCAAGACCTAATTAACGAGCATGTGAAGAACACACATTATCTCCTTTCTGAAATAGCTTGTCTGGACTTGCTCGAGCTGCACAAGAATGAAGAATTGGATGAATCGGCAGTAAAAAACCTGATCCGCGAGTTAACTCGTTACCTGGCACGCCCTTGGGGAATTCCAAAACAGGAAAGTGTTGAAAAACTAAATGAACTGTCACAGTACGCTGCATGGACACTGCTGCATGGCAACTCGGTCAACCATTTTACGGCATTCATCAACTACCAGGATGTAAAAGAGTGGCCCGACCTGCAAACTACATGCAACGCTTTAGCAGCGGCAGGAATACCGATGAAAGACCGCATTGAAGGCGAAAAAGGCAGTAAACTGCAACAGTCGTCAACGCAAGCTGTAACCGAAATGGTTGATGTACTGAAGCCCGACGGAACCAAAGGTCAAATTCCGTGGAGCTATGCATATTACGAACTGGCAGAACGCGGTTATATCGAAAAAGATGGCGAGCAGGTTCTGTTCTCCGGATTCCTGGGAGAACAGGCAACACACCTGTTCGAGATGACCAAAACGCATTAAACAAAGAAAGCCTCAACAATCGTTGAGGCTTTCTTTGTTATGGACAACGGGCTATATGTTATGCTCCCGTCGGAGCTTATTCCGTTC
>QKCF01000100.1 GCA_003246935.1 Sunxiuqinia sp.
TACTGGCTGTTCAAGGCAGCATCAACACCCAGCTAACGACTTTTTTGCGCCATCCGCTACAAGGAGCATTAGTCAATTTTATGGTCGGGTTTATCTGTTTGATTGGCCTCAATTTCATTTTCCGCACACAAATACCTGACTGGGAACATGTACGAACAGCTCCCTGGTACCTGTTTGCAGGAGGAATGCTGGGAGCAATTTTCGTTTCATCAGTTATCTTTTTCATTCCCAAAATTGGTGTGACTACTGTACTTGCCGCATCAATTGCCGGCCAGCTAATTTCGGCCTCTGTAATCGACCACTTTGGCCTGTTTGGTCTCGCTGTGCATCCCATAAACACGGGAAGGATTTTAGGTATTCTGCTGTTGTTGGGAGGTATTTTTCTTATTCAAAAATATTGACAGAAGATTACGCTGATAACAAATCTTGACAATTATTGAGAAAATTTGGCTTGTTCCTGCATTGAGCATTTATTAACTTAAGAACTCAAATAACAGCCATGAAAAAATTAATAACACTTGTATTAGCGGCCACTCTCTGCATGGCAATTAGTAGCGCAAATGCTCAAACACAGAATAAAAAAGCCAGGAAACAGGCTAAGCAAGAAGAGCAAGCGAAAATTCAGCAAGAGCGAATAGCACTGACTACAATGGCCATCGATTCTTCATCATTTGTACTTGAAGCGGACCGCCTACAAAATAAATGGGGTAATACAATCAACGTTCCTTCAAATTTGAACTTTATCGCCCTACATGGCGAATCATGCTTTGTCCAGGTTGGCTCCAACACCCGCTTCGGGCCAAACGGAGTTGGAGGCGTATCGATTGATACAAGAGTAACTAAAATGAACGTTAGAAAAAACAAGAAAAGTGACTCTTATACTATTGATTTAATATGCATGTCGAGCCAAGGAACCTTCGACATTACAATTAGCAGTAGTAACGACGGACAAATTGCATCAGCAAGCATCACCAGTAATTGGGGCGGTAGGTTAACTTACCTGGGCAAACTGGTTCCAACTGATGAATCGACTGTTTATAAAGGTACTCCTCGCTATTAAGAATCCCCACTCCCTGAAAACATCAAATTGATCCAAAATACGAAAGCCGGCTTTTCAGCCGGCTTTCGCTATTCTTCTCTCTCCTATTTATTTCAATTTGAAAGCACCTTTTAGTCCACTTTGTGAGTTTGTGCCGACCCACAGGTTGAAGTTTCCCGGTTCCGCTTTCCATGTTTTATCGACTCCGAAGAAAGCCAGATCAGCAGCACCAAGTTCGAACTCAACAGTTTTGCTTTCGCCCGCTTTTAGGAAGATCTTTTCAAAACCCTTCAGCTCTTTCACCGGACGGGCAATGCTTCCGTAAAGATCCTGTACATACAACTGCACAACTTCTTCGCCATCGAAAACACCAGTGTTTTTAACAACAACGCTTACTTTTAGCTTCTGATCGGCTGTAATTTCGCCAGCACTTAAATTCAAATCAGAATAGTCGAAAGTAGTATAGCTTAATCCGTAACCAAAAGGAAATAACGGATCATTCGATTCATCGGTATAGTGCGACCAGAATACGGTACCAGTATCGGCGGCGCGACCAGTGCTAAAGTGGTTATAATAAATCGGGCACTGACCAACGCTGCGCGGAAACGAAACAGTCAACTTTCCGGCCGGGTTGTAATCGCCAAACAAAACGTCAGCAATTGCATTACCCGCTTCAGAACCTAAATGCCAAGCCTCAACGATTGCCGGCACATGCTCAGCCATCCAGTTAATCACCAATGGGCGACCGTTCATCAAGACAACCACCACATTTTTGTTAACCTCGCAAACAGCTTCAAGCAGCTCTTGCTGATAACCTTTTAGTGTAATATCGGTTTGGCTACGCCCTTCACCTGTCTGAAAACAGTTTTCGCCTAATGCCAACACCACAACGTCCATTTCTTTTGCCAATTCAACGGCCTCTTCAATACCTGAAGGATCAGTTTCATTGTACTGAAGATGTTGCGTAAACTGTGGTTCATTGCTAATAAAAACCGGACCACGCTCAAACACAACTGAACTTTGATCCTCCACGGCGTTCTCAATACCTTCCAGCAAAGAAACTGCAGATCCGGTTATCGCTTGTGCACGCCAACTACCAATCGGTGAGTCTTTATCGTCGGCTAAATCACCAATCACAGCAATTTTTTGTCCCGCCTTTTTCAACGGCAGCAAGTTGTTTTCATTCTTCAACAAAACAATACTCTTCTTTGCAACTTCACGTGCTGCTTTCAGATTCTCTTCATTTAAGATTAGTCCTTTTTCATCCAGTTTGCTGTATTTGTAAGGATCGTCAAACAAACCCAGTTCAAACTTCACACGCAATACGCGGCGAGCTGCATCATCGATCAGTGCTTCATCAACCAGCCCTTCTTCTACCAGTTGTTTCAGGAAAGGCAGATACGCATATCCTTCCATATCCATATCCGAACCGGCAATAATTGCCAGACGCGCAGCTTCCTTCAAATCAGGCGCGACACCATGGTTTTTAATTTCGCCAATTGAATTCCAGTCCGACACCACAAAACCATCAAATCCCCACTCACCTTTCAAAATATCGCGCAATAAATGAGGGTTCGCGGTCGAAGGAATCCCTCCAATAACGTTAAACGAGTTCATCAGCGTAGCAACTCCTGCGTCAACAGCTGCTTTAAAAGGTGGCAAAACCACATTCTGTAAAGTATATTCTGAAATGTCAACCGTATTATAATCGCGACCCGCCTCCACAAAACCATAAGCGGCAAAGTGCTTGGCACAGGCGGCAATCGTGTTATCGGCACTCA
Organism: Sunxiuqinia sp.; assembly: GCA_003246935.1. GTDB lineage: Bacteria > Bacteroidota > Bacteroidia > Bacteroidales > Prolixibacteraceae > Mangrovibacterium. The sequence continues at coordinate 2,821 of QKCF01000100.1, forward strand.
AATTATTACCCTGAAAGCCGCGAACCTGGGCTGTTGCCATCTTGGTTCCCAGGTAAGGATCTTCACCGGCACCTTCCATCACCCGTCCCCAGCGGGCATCGCGCGAAATATCAACCATGGGGGCAAAGGTCCACTGTATCCCGGAAGCAGCTGCCTCGACCGCCGCCACATGAGCACTTAACTCCGCTGCCGAAGGATCCCAGCTGGAGGCAGTCGCCAAAGGGATGGGGAACATCGTTTTGTAACCGTGAATCACATCGTAACCAAAAATCAATGGAATTCCCAGGCGGGTATTCTCTACAGCCAACTTCTGGGCCTTCATGGTCGCTTCGGCTCCGGTCACATTCAGCATAGAACCAACTTTGCCGTTTTTTATCTCTTCCAACAATTCTTGCTCGCTGCTCCCGGTCGGCGCAGGACCGGTCATTTCCCAACGAGCTGTATACTGGTTCAACTGTCCTATTTTCTCCTCAAGAGTCATCTTCGAGAGGAGACTTTCTATTTTCATAGCAATTTCAGATTGCGTTTGATTTTGCGCCAGTACACCATGGGAAAGGATCGGTGCAAGTAAGGCGCTCAGGAGTAACTTTTTTAACATTTTGCTTTTTATTATTGATTTAGATTTAGACAAATATAAGAATCTCAGGCCGCGAAAAGAACGACACGAAATGCTTATAAAACAACAAAATACAAATAGGGGATTCTCTGTTTTTCGGAATCAAAACGAATCTTATTGTATTCCAAACAGCAAGCTTTTTGAAGAAAAAATTTTCGTCTCATTTTGAGACGAAAATTTTTCATTTTATCCCTTTCTTACGCTACCATTTAAAGATATTCTTCCATCCTTCTCGTTCTTGAGGTACAAATTCTTTCTACTCAAATGAGTTTCGAACACTCTGCCGAATTTCGGCCAAT
>QKCF01000315.1 GCA_003246935.1 Sunxiuqinia sp.
CGAAGTGACCTGTTGCTGAAATTATTGAAAGAAGAAATTGAGCTGAACGTTCTTCAACAAAACATACAAAAGCAGATTGAAGATAAGATCTCGAAGCAACAACGCGAATTTTTCCTCCGCGAGCAACTAAAAATCATCAAACAGGAACTAGGACTGGAAAAAGACGACAAAACCAGCGAGATTGAAGTCATTGAAAAGAAAATTCAGAAGCTGGTGTTAAGCGAAGAAGCTGCCAAAACAATTGAAGAAGAGCTGAACAAATTACAGACACTTGAAAGCGGCTCTGCCGAGTACCAGGTTTCGCGCACATACCTCAACTGGCTAACCGATCTGCCGTGGGGCGTGTTCTCGGAAGATAATTACGACCTGGTCAAAGCGCGCCAAATCCTCGACGAGCAACACTATGGCCTCAACGATGTAAAGCAACGCATCCTCGAATTTGTGAGTACCATTGTAAAACGACGCAAAGTTTCCGGTTCGATCATCTGCTTAGTTGGCCCCCCTGGAGTTGGAAAAACTTCCATCGGTAAATCCATTGCTGACGCTTTAGGACGCGAGTTCTATCGCTTCTCGGTTGGCGGCATGCGTGATGAAGCCGAAATCAAAGGCCACCGCCGTACCTACATCGGAGCTATGCCAGGCAAGATCATCCAGAGCTTGAAACGCACAGGCGTATCAAACCCGGTGATTATGCTCGACGAGATTGATAAGATCGGAGCCAGCTACCAGGGCGACCCGGCCTCAGCGTTACTCGAAGTACTGGATCCGGAACAAAACCGTGATTTTCTGGATCACTACATCGATGTTCGCTACGATCTGTCAAACATTCTGTTTGTGACGACAGCCAATCAGTTGGATACTATCCCCCGCCCACTGCTCGACCGCATGGAAATTATCAACCTTTCCGGCTATATTTTGGAAGAGAAGGTTGAAATTGCCAAACGTTACCTGATTCCGAAACAGCGTAAAGAGCATGGTCTAAAAGCCAGCGAAGTGAGTATCACCGATGCAGCACTGATTGAAATTGCCGACAGCTATGCCCGGGAGGCAGGTGTTCGCGGCATGGAAAATCAGATTAAAAAAATTATGCGGAAATTAACCCTTTTACTGACTGAGAATAGTGATGCGAAAATCAATGTCAGCAAGAATAACCTGACCGAATTCCTGGGACAACCGATTTTCACAACCGAAGAACTGTACAAAAAACAGATTCCAGGTGTGACACTCGGACTAGCCTGGACCGCACTGGGTGGTGTAACCCTTTACATCGAAGCACAAGGTGTAAAAGGGAGAGGCCCAGGCTTGAAACAAACCGGCCAGCTGGGAAACGTCATGCGGGAGTCGTCGGAAATTGCATACTCTTATGTGCAGAGCTTGCTTGAAAACGACACAAAAGAGTTTTTCAAAAACCATTTAATACACCTCCACGTACCGGCAGGAGCTACGCCCAAAGACGGTCCATCCGCAGGAATCACGATTGCGCTGGCCATGTACTCGCTGGCTATTAATAAGCCCATAAGAAAAGGATTAGCGATGACCGGAGAATTAACGTTAACCGGGAAAGTGTTACCGATTGGCGGAGTTCGCGAAAAGACAATTGCAGCCCGACGGGTGAAAGTCTTTGAGCTGATCTTTCCGGCAGAAAACAAAAAGGATTTTGAAGCGCTGCCAGACTACCTGCAAGAAGGGATTACTCCTCACTTTGTAGAATACTTCGATGAGGTTATTAAAATCGCTTTTAATAAAAAATAAAATTATTGCTAAAAATAATGGGATGAAGAAGGACAATAATAGTCCGTAGTGCTTAACTTCGGGCTGTCAAAATTGCCTTCTTAGCTCAGCTGGTAGAGCAGCTCATTCGTAATGAGCAGGTCGCGGGTTCGAATCCCGTGGAAGGCTCTCTGCCCAACAAAAAGAGAACCGCTGATTTTGAATCACGGTTCTCTTTTTACATTTACTTCTATATTTTTCGAATTTATTTTCTCGGAAGCAATATTCCGATTATCGTCCTTCTTCCTAATTTTTATCAACCTGTTTCAACAACGCCTGATCGTAAAGCGGTTTTAGTTCGTTGTAAATTTCAGTTGCTTTGACGTTTCCAGCTTGAGACTTTTCCTGAATGCTGTAATAATAAGCCTGCGCTGCCTGAAAAGCCTCTTGCCCGAACACATCAGCCAATTGCCTTATAACTGGCAATGCATCACACACCACCTGCCGAAGTTTCCTGTACTCCTCCTGCTCTACTTCACTAAGATCATCTCGTGATTCGTAAGCAGCAATTTGTTCTAAAACAAGACTCACCTGTTTAGTTAGCTGCTGTGCCAATTCGTGCAACCTTTTATTTTCTTCAGCGTTCATATTCAGCCTTCTTCTTAATAATAAATACTGATTTTTTACATTTAAAGTTCCGACAAATTCTAATGATGCTAGAAAAATACAGATACATCCAACAAACTGTAGATTTTTTCTTATCAATAGATTACCGTGACTGCTCTGCCTAATAAAGTTACGACATTGTTTTGTTCTACTCCAAACAAAGACACAATAACATGAATATAATTTTTTGCATATTCATAAAATACAATACAAAATAGGAATAGAAGGAAAAACCTAAGAAAACTGGTCGTAGATAGAAGATGAGACAGACGACGTGTTTAGAGCAAAAGCAGTCTATCTCAATCCCTCAATAAAATCTTTCATTTTTTGTGGTTCTCCGAGGTAGAGGTGAAAGTATGATCCCCAAGCGCTGCCCTTCCGAAAAACGGGCATATCAATGCGGGTATTGCGAGCGGTGAATACCTCGGTCACAGCCGAATGTTGCTCTGTAGCATCTAAGGTTGAATAGTGGAACTCATGTCCGCGCCATTCATTTAAACCATCAACGACGCGCCGATATCCCAGATGTAGCTTCATTTCAGCAAACGAAGTATCAAGCTCAAAAGCGCCGACCATCGGGTAAGTCATGCCATCTTTATCGGTAATAGATTGCCCCAGGTACATCATCCCTCCGCATTCGGCAATTGTTATTTTTCCGCTGTCAATATGTCGTTTGATACTTGTATGCATGGTTTGATTTGCGGATAATTGCTCGAGGAATAGTTCAGGGTAACCACCAGGAAGCCACAAAAGATCGACCTCTGGCAGTTCACTATCTTCAAGCGGACTGAAAAAGGTGATTTCGCCCAATTGGCTCAAGGCATCAAGATTGGCCTGATAAAAAAAATTGAAAGCCCGATCCCGAGCGAAAGCAATCTTCAACATTCCATTCAGGGACAGTTGCTCCGCCATCTCGACTTCCGGTAAACTAAGCGGACTAGCATCCAAAAGTGCATCTAAATCAAGACACTCTTCGACTAGCGAAGCAGCAATCGAAACGGGGTGATCTTCACCCAGCTCTTCCGGCAAAAATAAGCCCAAATGCCGCGACTCCATCGCCAATAGCTCGTTACGTGGAATATAGCCGAACGAACGTACACCAACATCCTCCGCAGCCTCCTTCAAATAAGTATAGTGACCAGCACTCGCCACCTTGTTGAAAATGACACCGACCAAATTCAAGTCCGGATCGAAGTGTTTGAAACCATAAAGCAAAGGTGCTGCCGAGTAAGCCATAGATCCGGCATCAACCACCAATATCACCGGCAAGTTCAACATTTTGGCCAAATCAGCAGAACTTCCATCCGACTTTCGAGCTCCATCGAAAAGCCCCATCACCCCCTCAGCTACAAC
>QKCF01000112.1 GCA_003246935.1 Sunxiuqinia sp.
AAGTTGATGGGGCGGCTTTCGAAGATGGCCGAGGAAGATCAGGACGATAAGCTTCAGGACGAAGCAAAAGATGCCTTAACCGTTCAGTTTGGATGGGAACTCGAAGAGCTGCTGTTTTTAGAAAAAACTGGCTTTATTAATTTGATGGAAGAAAATTTGTTAGCTGAAGAGCATTACGAAAAACTGTCTGATGTATTTAGCTTGCTTGGAGATCATGCACTGGAGCATGAAACTTTGCTGCGTAAAGAGCTTTATTATCAAAAGGCATTGTGGCTTCTGAACTATGTCGATCATCACAGCTCCAACTATTCCATGGAACGCCGAAGTAAAATTGTTGATTTGGAGATTAAAATGAATCTTTAGCGGTTAGCACCATATTTCAGCATCGTTGCTAAGCCATCTTCCATTCTGAATTCTGCAATTTCAATTTTCTTTTCACGTAATGCAGCGGTAAACCCTTCGTTCATCATTCTTCCGGCCATCAATGGAAATTCAAGCAACTGAGGAAAACTGTTTGGATTATTCGGATTTTTAAAGAACTCAATACAGCTGGCCAATTTCATCGATAAATAGATACGACACGCCATAGGGCGAGCTTCGTATGCTGAACATGCTCCGTTTTTCAGCAAAGGACAAGGACTCTTATAGCTTAATACCTGTTCCTCACTCATTTTTTTCGTGAGCTTATTCTTTTCAACGGCTTTTTTAATTACGGCATCTTTATCGGGCGTGTAAAACTTGTCGTTGATGTAATTGCCCAAATAGTGTATTTCGTACGAATTTGCGAACACAGCCTGATGACAACAGTATTCACATCCCTTTCTGCAGTCAACAGGGATATTTTGTCGCTTAGCCATCCCCAATATTGAATCAATTAGTTGATCAATGGCAGTATACATCTCGCCTATGAAACTTAGGAAAACCTTTTCGTCCGCTGCGTGCTTAGCTGCTTCTTGTCCTAAGCGGAATCCATCGTCGTAAAACGCTTTTTCGTGTTCTGTTAAATTATCCAGGCTCATATAAAATGTAATTTTCGAGAGCGCAAGTATACGATAAATATTTGTTTGATGGGGAGTAAATTATTTTGATTGAACAAATAGTGAAAAATGAAATATAGAAAATTCATTTTATTCGTTATTTTTTAAATAGATGAAAATAAGGGTTATAAGTACTTTTAAAAATAATATTTCATTGTCGGGCATATTTTAGTTGTGAATTTAATTTGTTTTTGTGATTTTGAATGATGATATTCGCACTGAACTAAACTACGGTCAACAGATACGTTGCTACGCGTATATGTTGAATATAATATACAGAGCATTTGATCTGTTTTTATACTAGATAGAGCTTTTGATATATTAATTTATAACTACTACACTACTACTACTATGAAAGAATTAAAATCGAACTTAATTCCTGAGTACAGGAATGTTCATCCGGCAGATGATCCAGCCGGTCAACCACACAAAAGAGATTGTCTATCTCTTCGTTTTATTGACATTTTTCAAAACAACAAATTACAAAATCAAGATTTCAGTTTGAACTAGATCGTAATCTGAGTATCGACAGAAGCAAGTTTTCGTCATTTGTGATTTGTTCGTCCTATGACTTCAGTTTGAAGGAATTCGGCAAGGTAATTTTGTTGCATTGTGTGTGATATGTTAGGAGGTGCGTTTATGCGTTTCCTGTACATCCTTGTTCCTTCTATTGATTCTTCTTTCTACTCGCTATTTAACATACTTTGATTTACGATGGTTTCAGCTTGAAATTTTGGATTTATAATGCAAACCCAAAATCTATTTAAGCGATGCTGATCTAATTATTTATGCTTATGAAAAGAACAGAGAGTTTAACAAAAATTCTGAGCGTTTTAATGCTTGTGCTCGTTTTGTTTTCGTGTGAAAATGAGATGGATAAGCATTACCAGACTCCGGACTGGCTGACAGGAAGTGCCTGGGAGGTACTTGAAAGCCGGGGTAATTATTTGATTTTCTTAGAGGGAGCAGAACTCGCCGGGTTCAAGCCTATTTTAGAGGGCAAGAGTTTGGTGACAGTGATGGCTCCGGACGACAATGCTTTTAATGAGTACTTTACAAAGGTTGGTAAGTCTTCGATTGAAGATTTTACGACTGAAGAGTTGCAGAAACTCATTGGATTTCACATCATGTATTATTCTTATACAGAGGATAAGCTGGTGAACTTCAGACCCGGACAAGGTGATGGTGCGACTGAGGACGAAAAAAACGTTGGAGCTGGTTTATATTATAAACACCGCACTCGTAGTTACGAAGCGCCCACGGAGGAAATGGATGATGAATCAGGTGAATTAGTAACGGTATATCATGCCGAAGCGATGTTGCCTGTGTTTTCGTACCGGATGTTTGATACGAAAGGGATTGATGCAAAATACAATTACGAGTATTTCTATTCCGGTTCAACATGGACTGGTGATGAGGGATTTAACGTGTCTAATGCATCGGTTGATGAGTATGAGGTGATTGCCGGTAACGGTTATTTATATATGGTTGATCGTGTTGTTGAACCATTAAAAACGATCTACAACGAGTTGAAGAGTCGTCCGGATTATTCGACTTACTTAACGTTATATAATAACTATGACTATTACCAATTGGATGAACAGTTAACAACGGATTTCGGTAACGGTGAAGACTTATATCTTCACTTGCACGAATCACCTTTAGCTCCAATTGCTTTGGAATGGCCATCCTCCAACTATCGGAATATCTATACAAACTCGGCGCTGGCTTTCAGTACGTTTGCACCTTCTAATTCGGCTTTCGATCAATTCATGCAAGACTATTGGGCTCCAGGAGGTTATAATAGTTTGGACGAAGTAAATAGCGTCGCTATGCGTTATCTTATCCGAAATACATTTTTTGGTTCTTCAATTGTCTTCCCTGAAGAAATTAAGGGTGGAGAGGTTGTAAACAGTTACAATACAACCATCAATTTTGATGTAGATGCTGTGCCTGCTGAAAACCGGGTGGTTTGCCAGAACGGTGTATTCTATGGTTTGGAAGAGTTGACTCCTCCAAATATGTACACTTCAGTTACTGGTCCGGCTTTCCGTAATAAGGACTTGTCCTGGTATTTGTATATGCTTGACGCAACTAACTTATTGGTTGGTCTTTCAAGTGACGAAGCCAGTTTTACGCTTTTGATCCCTGATACCCTACAGATGGAGGAGGGCGGAATCACTCTTGTTGACGACGAACTGTGGAGCTCTGACGATGGCGATGCTGAAACAATGAGTAATTCGAGTATGATTGAAACTGTGAACTTACATACGGTTACTGGTAATCAAGTCATTTCAAGCAGTGGTGTGCAAGTACTTCGCACCAATGTTCCGTACACCTATTGGTATGTTAAGGATGGAGAAATAACTACAAGTGTTCTCTTCGATCAGTATTTTGAAACGCCGGGTTCTACTGTTGATTTTTACGAGCTTACAGAGACGGATTATAATGGAGCTGCCTGGAACAATGGTAAAGCTTACAGATATTCAAGTCCGGAAATTTTCAGACCTATTGTTGGTTCTATGTCAATGCAGTATCGTTTAGCGATCACTAATGATGCAACATACCCATACTATAAATTTTCTCAGTTGTTGAGAGATGCTGGATTAGTAGACATCGCTAACCAAAGCTTAAACTTCTTAGTTGGATTACGGTGTGTTGCTTTTGTTCCAACGAATGAAGCAATTGAAAC
>QKCF01000008.1 GCA_003246935.1 Sunxiuqinia sp.
GCAGGTTGTAATTGTATGAAACGTCCAGATCGAAGCTCTTCCAACTCAGGCTTAGCGGCAGTTGTAGCTGGATGTTCAGCAAGCCAAAAACATCTTTATAGTAGGTTGATATTTCAGTCTGCGTGGTTTCGTCAAAATAGGCTTCATTCAATAAAAACTCGGCAGCCTCAGAGCCCCAGAAAAGGCTCACTTCCGGTTCCAGCCGCAAGTAATCGAAGCGGCCAAACTTAATTAGGTTTAGATACGCATATACATCCCACGAAAGTTGCTGACCAACCTCCTGCCCCATCAGCAAGGTACCATCGAGGCGGGTACCGAGTGTTTTGGACTTCAAGGTAATTCCGGCATTCAAACTGGATGTGTACAGCGGATCGAAATCGGGATCATCAACATGAAATAGGTAATAACTGAAGGATGCCCGGTAACGGAAGAAGGATGTTTTTTTCAGGCCGCGCCCAAAACCAGCCGTGAGTGTTGTGACTCGGTAACCGGGATCAAGTTGACTGTACCAACTGCCCGATACTCCGGCAAAGAAGCCTTTGGAGTGCATGTAATACAGCTGGCCGGAAATATTATACTGGTCGCTGCCAATCTCGCGACCGGCAAAATAAGTTTTACTATTAAAATTGGTTCCTGCATAGATGAACTGGAAGTTTTGCTTCTGATTGAAAAGTGAATACAAATCATCGTCACCGAACAACACATCGTTCAACAACGAATCAATCCGATTTATCTTTTCATTTTCGATAATATCGGTATACTGAGCTACTGCCGCTCCCGACAGCATCACCAAAGCTATTAATATCAAACTTATCCTTTTCATCTCATTCTTTGTTTTGTTAGCGCAAAAGACGCAGAGAAAACAGCAAAGTACGCAGAGTTTAGGCTCACCTCCATGTTAACTCTGCGCTCTCTGCTGTCAAATGAATTATGGATTAATTTCCACCTTTGCCGTTTCCTCCGTAGCCATTGCCGCCCGCATTCTCAGAACTTTGTTGTTGAGCTTCCTGTTGAGCCTGTTGATGCATTTGCTGCTGTGTTTGCTGACGTACCTGCTCTTGAGCGGCTGTTGCATTTTCGCAGTTTTCTGTTTGTTGCAACCTTTGACGGGCTTGTTTCATTTGTTCGACGGAACTGTTGGCGGTTTTCTTCGCGCACTTGTTCTTGTGCCTGCAGAATTTCCTGTTGTTCTTCGGTCAGTGATGCCATTAAAGCCGCACGTTTTTCTTCGCGGGTCATTTCCTGGTTTTCCAGGATAGCCAATTGTTCTTCACTCAATGTAGCCCGGAAAGTTTCACGGAAAACCTTTGCATTTTCCTGATTTTCGGTCACCATGGTCATTTGCGCATCCGTGAAATGGATCTTCTTTTGATCCTGTGTTTTCAGTTGGTCTTTGATCGGTCCATCACCATCACATGCCCCATCATTCAACTGAGTCTTGGTCTGTAATTTCGTTTGATCCTTGACAGGAGTCTCATCGGTTTGTGCAAAAGCTGCAGGAGCAGCAACAAACATTGCCAAAACCATTGTTGCGATTGTACGAGTCATTGCTTTCATAACTTATAAATTTTAGTGTGTTATTGATTCAATTTCGTATGCTAACCGCACCAGTGTTCTTTTACCCTACCCTTGAAATATATTTTTCGATGAATTTAAAAGTCGAATTAAGAGATTACCCGATAAATCCTGTTTCAACACACATTAAAATACTAGAAAACAAAACATTGAAGCTACAAGCAAATAAAACATCCTCTCTACCTGCTAGAATGCCACCTTCAAAAACATAGTCGGGGTAAACGGAACGGCTTCTGCAGAAATGTTCAGTGTGGCATCCTGGTCGTCAGGAATACGGACAAAGTTGTCGTACTTGATATTCTCGTAGTTGAAAACGTTGAGGACAGACACACCGGCTTCGAGGCTGTATTTTGGTTTATTAAAGCGGTAACTCACGGCGGCATCCAAACGCTGGTAAGCACGGCCGCCAAACGCTGGATCGTCCGGCAAACCCGGGAAGCCGGAACCATAGACATAATTTGCCGAAAAATAAACGGGTTTAAAATTCAGCAACATGGCCGTTTTCAACTCATGCCGCTGATCATGCAAAGCCCGCAAATAGTCGGCTGTATCGAAATAGGAAAAATGCTCTTTGGTTTCGCTCAAAGTATAAGCAACCCAAAAGGAATGACCGTTCCAATCTTTTTTCAGAAAGATGTCCACTCCTTTCGTTTTTGCCTCACCTTGATATAAGCCTGTCCCATCAAATGTTTCCAAATAACGGCTCAGACCTTTAGTGTGTTTCCGGTAACCTTCAATACTAAGAAGATATCCGTTCTTATTCCAACTCACCCCAAAAATGGATTGTTGCGACCACAACACGGGAATATCATCATCGTTACAAAGCGTCCAGAGATAGCGGAAGTTGCCCAACGGATCGACCACTGATGTATGGGAAATGTACTGACGGTAGGTTCCGAAGGAAGCCATCATCTTCCAATTATCGGTAAATGCCCAGGCTGCCGACAAGCGAGGTTGCAGATCCAGCCGATCGAGATCGAAAGGCAGATCGGCACGTAATCCGGCTGTTAGTTGCAGCTGGCGGCTAAGCGATAAATGATCCTCCAGGTAAGCTGTCATGCGAGATAAGCTGCTCTCCTCATGCGCCAAATTTATATCGAATGAATCTTCCTGATAGTGTACCTTATTCTGGGTAAGTCCCAAGCCAAATCCCAGTTTTTGAACCGTTCCAAGTGGCAGATGATTTTGAAGCTCGAACCGAAACTCGTCTATTTTATTCTGATTATAATCGTCGGTATTGGTTATCCAGCTAGTCCCTGAAGTTGAACCGCCGCTACTGCCACCCTGCCCGTTACCACTTCCGCCTGAGCCACCACTGCCCGACTGCCCTGCCGACTCGCGCAAATTGGTCACCTGCGTTTCCAGCGATGAATAAGCAGCCGTCAGTTCAGAGCGCAGCCCATTTTCCCATGCTTTACTATAACGGGCCGAAGCACCGTATTGCCGGTTATCTTCTTCATCCTCGTACAACAATTGATTTTGCTGATTGCGAGTTTCGTATTCCAACCCGTAGACATAGTTATCCTCTCCCCTGAAAAAACTCAGGCTGTAGAAATCGCCCGAATCCGTTTTACCCGAAAATTTGACATTCAGGTCGCGAAAATTATAATCCGGGTAAACATAGCGGTCAACTGAGCTGCCTCGTCCGGTACGTCCGCTGGTTCCTAAAGTCAGTTGGTTTTTTTCGTACAGTTCGTAATAAGTCTGCCGCATGGCCATGACCAGCGACGTTTTCCCTCCCAGCGGAAGGTTCACCCAGCCATTCATAGTCATGTTATTGACGCTTAGCTGCATCTGTAAATCATCGGTCCTACCGTTCACTCCGGTAATTTCAACGATGCCTCCAACCCTGCCCCCCAGCTCTGCCGGGAAACCGCCTTTCATCAAGCGAATATCTTTCGCCATAAACGGATTAACAGCACTGATGTTATCGTTGAAGTTCTTCATCCCAAACAAGGTAAAGCCATCAAACAGCACCTGACTCTGCCCCTCGTAACTCCCGCGGATGATTAAATCATTCGATTGTTCACCAGCAGCCAGAATACCCGGCTGTAAGCGCAACAAGTTGAACACCGAATTGTCTCCATAGCCGGGCAGGCTTCCGGCAACTTTTTGATTCAGCCGAATCACGCCCGCTTGCTGCCCGATCTGCTCCGACCGAATCACCGAAAGCCCTTCAACCTGGATTTCTTTCAACCTGATCAATGACGGTTTCAATTTGAAGTGATGATTGACGCCAGCAGCGATTAGTGTATCTATGGGGAAATAACCGAGGTACGAAATTCGAAGCTGAATCAAACTACCGGCAGCAAGCTTGTAAGAAAAAGCGCCATTACGATCTGTCAGCAGTCCATTGTCACCCAAATACAGGTGCGCATATGGCAAACTTTCCCCGGTAAACTCGTCCTGAACGATACCAGAAACAGAAACGAGTGCTGGCTCTTGAACAGGCGGACGATTATAAATCAAAAAAACCTCTCCGGCCTTTTCGTATGTCAGCGGAAGGTTTTTAAACAAAAAATCCAAGGTTTCAGGGAGATCCTTAAACGAATGGTCTACCGTAATTTTATAATTCGAAAGTTGATCGTTGTCAAAGGAAAATTGGAAATCATAGCGATCGCGCAGATCCAATAAGATTTCACTCAGGGCTTTTCCCCGGTACTGCAATTCGAGCTGCTGGCTGTAGGCTAGCAAGTTCGTAAGCAAAAGACAACAGAGCAGTATAAAAGTTTTCAAGCTGGTTAGTTCATTTTTTCAATCCGGAACACTCCGTCTTTTTCTTCAATAAAGTTAAGATTAAACGGGCGGCAAACATATCCCAGCACCTGTTTTACATCAGATGTTTTATCGAAGTTGCCGCTGTATGAGAACTTTATGTTTTCAGGCAGATCGATCACAACATTGTATTGGCGTTCAATTTCTGCAAATACTTCAAATAACGAACGGTCGGTAAAAATGAAGCGGTCGGTTATCCATGCGATATCCTGCACTGCATCAACCGACTGTTTTCTCAGGTTGTTGCTTACAAGTTCTGCTTTTTCATTTGGCAACAAAAGCATTATTGATGATTGATCGGCATTCTCAACCTGGACTTTGCCTGTTAATTTTCATCACGTGCGTAAATATTGAAACTGGTTCCCAAAACAGTTGTGGTTCCATTACCGGATTCAACTTGGAACCGATTTCCTTTTTCAACCTCGAAATAAGCTTCTCCTTCAAATTGAACTTCGCGCGAAAATGCCCACCAATAGGGGTGATAACCAACTTCAGAGCCAGCATTGAGGTGCACTTTGGAGTGATCCGGCAATTCAACGATACGATGTTCGCCATCGGGAACCAACGACCATTCTGTATAGAATCGCATGAATGCAGTAGTACCAACCAGGATCAAAATAACGGCAGCTACAGCCCATTGCAAAATGCTACGATTTAAAGAAATCACTCTTCCATTTGGATTCGAGTGCTGCATCTGAGCTTCCATTTTTGCCCAAATATCCTCCTTCGATTCGCCCCACTCAACGGATAGCTTCGAATTCAGCTTTTCCACTTTGTCCCAGGTCGGATTTGGTGAATTTGTATGTTCCATTTGTGTTTTCATGTCAACTCAGTTTCTGTTTTAATTGGCTTAAAGCCGCAGTCATCCGCTTCTCAACAGCTTTTACACTAACGTTCAATCGATCGGCAATTTCATAGTATTTCAAACCATCGAGGCGGCTCATTAAAAACACCAGTCTTTGTTTTTCCGACAGCGCCCCTAAAGCCTCTTCGTAGCGGTTTTTCAGTTCCCCGTATTCCAATTGATCTTCAGGTGATTCATCTTCAAAATCGAGTTCTACCTTTTTCAGGTATTCCCATTCAACCTGTTGATGCCGGTATCGACTGACAAATAAATCGGAAGCCATTTTGTAGAGCAGGCCCACATTTTCCTTTTCGTGATAGTTGATCTGCTTTTCCCAAAGTTTCATAAAAGCCTCCTGTGCCACATCTGTAGCCAACTCCTGATCGCCGGAACGGTAATAAATATACCGCCGTATAGCGTCGAAATACTGATCAAACAACCTTTTAAATTCTTGCGCTGTCAACTTTCAAAACGTTTTGTGTTTCTGTCACCTTCCTCTTCTT
>QKCF01000226.1 GCA_003246935.1 Sunxiuqinia sp.
TGATCATATTCGGTGTGGAGCGATACCAAAGGAGTGTATAACATTCCTGTTGTTTCGTATTTGGTCACTTCGTCTTTGGCTTGTTCCCAGGTTTTGCGATATACCCGTTCTACAGTCAGGTTTAGTTTTCTGTCGTTATCGGAGTCGGCATATTCTGTGGGTGGATATTTGTTATTGTAGGGATTGCCGCCCAACCGCTCAATGGCATCGTTGGTCGCCATAATCGGAAACCGCAATACTTCCAAAATGGACTGGATTGTGAGTTCTGGTTGGAGGGCCTGCACGACTTCATTAATCGGAATACCGGCACAGGCGATAAACTGACGGATCTTATTACCTCCATTGTACATGTAGTCGTATTGGAGCGCTTCTGTTATTGCTATTTTCAGCGAGCCATCTTCCCATGCAAGCATGGTGTTCTTTGAAACTCCCTTGGGACTTCCGATGCTAATGTCGTTGAAGCTGGGCCCAAAGAAGTATTTAAAAAGCACATGGGCATCGCCATAGTAGCGTAATTGTTTATAGAAATCACCAATAGGGCAGCAGGTGGCGATGGCTGCATTAAATATGCCGGGATTTTGCTCAACGGTAAGCACGGTTATTAATCCCCCTTCGGAAACACCGGCCAGTACAATTGCATCAGGATGAAGATATTCGGACGCTGCAAAGGAAATATCGATCTGTGCCCTTAACTGTTTAATGTCTTTCACTGCATCGAGAACAACTAAACCATTAGACCGATAACTGGTTGACGCATATCCAATCGGCAAGGGATTTCCCATGTAGTCGATGCCGTTCAGTAGCATCTCTTTGATGGGCATTCCTGCAATCATATCGGCTGGTAATGCTACAGGTTTGGTAACATCAACGTAGCCGTGTGCATAGACGATGAGAAGTTTAATCGGGAGATAATTCCAGGTTTCGGGAAGCGCTATTTCATACATGGCACCTCCCGGCAGCATCCCTTCCATATCAGCGGAAACGAGTTGGCCGTTTTTTAAAGAACTGTTCTGAACATCTTCAGTATTCAATAAGTCTTCCTGGCATCCCAATAGGAATAATGAACTAAATAAGGCGAGAAAGATTGCCAGAAACCTTCCCCTTTTCACAAAAACAGAATTCATGGTTTTTCATTTTGATGGTCTACTGGCAGTATACGCAACCAATGGTTGTATGTTGATGAATCGGCTCAGGTTTTGGTGGAAAGAAGACATATCTGTCGCTAAGGATCAAAGTCGTTCTAGTTTCATCGATGTAGGCAGTGTGTGTTGTAAACTATCTGTTAAAAAGGCGGTTTAATGTAGCACGCTGAAGAATGATAACCCAAAGAAGTTTCTATCTTGTGTTTACACAGAATGGTCGAAACGCATTTTTTATGTGAGTAGAATGAAATTGTAAAGCTTGTGGCTGATGAGAACTTTTGCTGGTAAAATATTAAAGTCGATGGGGTGGCGGATAAGGGGAGATTATCATGGTCTTAAGAAGTCGATAACAATCTTTGCTCCGCATACTGCTCATATCGATTATTTTTATGGCAAGCTGGGATTTACAGAAATCGGCGTGAATTTTAAGATTCTGACAAAGAAAGAGATGTTCTTTTTTCCGATGAATATTGTAATGAGGCGGCTTGGCTCTGTTCCGGTGCGTGGGGTAAAAGGTCAGAATGCGATATATCAGGTTGTTGAAATGTTCGAGGAAAAGGAGGAGCTGCATATTATTATATCACCTGAAGGCTGGATCAAAAGAACGGATCGGTGGAATAAGGGATTTTTCTACATGGCTCAAAAAGCGAAGGTGCCGATTGTTGTAACGACGCTTGACTATGGCAAGAAAGAAATGGCTGTAAAGAAGATCATTCATGATACAAGTGATTTTAATACGGTGATTAAACAGATCAACGAGATTTATCAGGATGCTAAAGGCAAAAATCCCGATCAGTTTGCCTTACATGTAGATTAAAATTATTTCCCAGTTTCATGCGTTAGACGAATTCTTTTAATGGATAAATGGGCATTTAGAAGAACTCATCTCCCTTCGCTTAATCTTTCCTGCGATTTCAAATTCGAACCAAATCGTTAATAAATCCTGCTCGGGGATAAACTTATTCCGGCCACAATTTTTTAAAGCATAAAAGTGAAGATTCCCTGATTTTGGAAAAGAAACAAATGTTTAAATCTAATCTTTGCAGCTCGAGTTGTGGTTTAACCGGTTTTGAGAGCAAATTTCCCTGTTTATTTTCACCAAAGAAAGGTCAGCACCCTGTTAAAACGTTTACCTTTGCACGGCGGAAACCTTTTTCTGTGGTTCTGCTAGAGGTTTGAGCTGAAAGTCAATTAGCTTATTCTCCTCATGAATGTTTTTGTATAATAGCAAAAAAAATGGTGTTTCATTTTATCCGAAACACAGAAAAAACCAACATAAATTAATTGACAAATGTCGGATTATAAAGAAATGTGGACGAGCTTAGGGCTCGACCAGCAAACCCATGACGCCGTTTTGGATTTGGTGGGTAAAACCTATCAGGAGATGTTCTTATCACAAAAGAACCGTCCCAAAGGAATGGCGTATTTTGATTTTGTGGTAAGCGAGATTCATGGCTTACGTATTAAGGAGTTGCTTGATGCTAAAGCCGAAGGCCGAAAGGTGATCGGTACATTTTGCGTTTTTGTACCCGAAGAGATTGTTTTGGCTTTAAACGCTGTTTGCGTGGGCTTATGCGCCGGAGCAGAACTTGGATTTGAAGCAGCTGAAGAATATATCCCAAGAAACACCTGCTCATTGATAAAATCAGCATTTGGATTTAAGTTGGCCAAAGTTTGTCCTTATATCGAAGCAACTGATTTAATCGTCGGTGAAAATACCTGTGACGGCAAGAAAAAGGCTTTTGAATCGTATGGAGATCTAGTGGGCAATTTATATGTGATGGATCTTCCGCAAACAAAGTCAGAAGCTGGAAAAGCTCTGTTGAAAGCAGAATACAAACGATTTGCCGAAAAACTGGAAGAGCTTACAGGCGTGAAGTTGACCGTAGAAAAGCTGAAACAAGGGATTGAAACAGTTAATAACAAACGGAAAGCCATGCACCGGTTGGCTCAACTTAGAGCTGCTAATCCTGTTCCAATTTCAGGGCTGGATGTATTGCTGGCTAACCAGGTTTATTTCTATGACAATCCTGAACGCTTTACCGCATCGATCAATGCAATTTGCGATGAGTTGGAAGAACGCATTGCAAACGGAGAAGGTGTATTCCCGAAAGATGCCCCACGTATTTTGCTAAGCGGATGTCCAATGGCTGTTCCAAATTGGAAAGTGCCAGGTATTATCGAAACATCTGGAGCCATTATGGTGGGCGAAGAAATGTGTACCGGCGAAAGAGGGTTCCAAAATTTGACTGATGATGGGGCAAATACAGTTGATGAATTAATGGATAAGATCGTTGATCGCTACTTTGAAATTGACTGTGCTGTTTTTACTCCGAATAAAAAGCGTTACGATCACATTAAGGAGATGGTTCAAAAATACAAGGCCGATGGTGTTTTGCATTACAGTATCCAGTTCTGTCAGCCTTACCAGATAGAGGCCATGTCGGTAGAAAAGAACTTAGAAAAAGAAGGTATTCCTGTATTAAGTATCGACACCGATTATAGTCAGGAAGATATGGGACAATTGAAGACACGCATCGAAGCCTTTATTGAACGAATAAA